>NZ_AZRH01000003.1:0-289993 GCF_000512315.2 Morganella sp. EGD-HP17 | reverse complement strand
GCATTCCGCAATTATGGCGGGTTTCAGACAGGCCGGTGGTGATCTGGTGATCACCATGGATGCGGATTTACAGAATCCGCCGGAAGAGATCCCGCGTCTGGTTGAAAAAGCAGAAGAGGGCTATGACGTGGTCGGCACACGCCGCGCAAACCGTCAGGACTCCTGGTTCCGCAAAACCGCCTCAAAAATGATCAACAAAATGATCATCGCCGCAACCGGCAGCGCTATGGGTGACTACGGCTGTATGCTGCGTGCGTACCGCCGTCATATCATCGATGCGATGTTACAGTGCCATGAGCGCAGCACCTTTATTCCTATTCTGGCAAATACCTTTGCCCGTAAAACGATTGAGATTGATGTTAAACACGCAGAACGTGAGTTCGGGGACTCAAAATACAGTTTCCTCAAACTGATCAATCTGATGTATGACCTGCTGACCTGCCTGACTACCGCGCCGCTGCGCCTGTTAAGCATTGTCGGCAGTATCATCGCGGCGTCCGGTTTCCTGCTGGCGCTGTTACTGATTATTCTGCGCGTGGCTTTCGGCGCGCTGTGGGCGGCAGAGGGAGTGTTTACCCTGTTCGCCATCTTATTTATGTTTATCGGCGCACAATTCGTGGCAATGGGTCTGCTCGGGGAATATATCGGGCGGATTTATAACGATGTTCGTGCACGTCCCCGGTATTTTATTCAAAAAGTGGTCGGCGCTCAGGCGAAAGAGACCAGTGAAACTGAAACTCAGGAAAAAAACTAATGAAAGCAATCGTATTTGCCTACCATGATATTGGTTGTGTCGGATTGAAGGCCCTGAAAAAAGCGGGCTTTGATATTCAGGCCGTCTTTACCCATACGGACGACCCGGGTGAAAACCATTTCTTCTCATCGGTGGCCCGCGTCAGCGCGGACATGGAATTGCCGGTTTATGCCCCTGAAAACGTTAACCACCCGCTGTGGGTGGATCGCATCCGTGAACTGAAACCGGATGTTATTTTCTCTTTCTACTACCGCGATATGCTGAGCGAAGAAATTCTGGCGCTGGCACCGAAAGGCGCATTTAACCTGCACGGTTCTCTGCTGCCGAAATACCGCGGCCGCGCACCAATCAACTGGGCTGTGCTGAACGGTGAAACCGAAACCGGTGTTACCCTGCACAAAATGGTTGCCAAAGCCGATGCCGGCGATATTGTCGCACAGGAAAAAGTCACTATCGGTGGTGACGATACTTCCCTGATTGTTCACGGTAAAGTCCGTGAAGCCGCAGAAACACTGCTGGACAAAACTTTACCGCTGATTGAGGCCGGTACTTATAAAACCACCGCTCAGGATGAATCTCAGGCAACATACTTCGGCCGCCGTTGTGCGGAAGATGGTCTGATCGACTGGAATCAGCCGGCTGCACAGATCCACAACCTGGTCCGTGCGGTGACAGAACCGTATCCTGGTGCATTCACCTTCCTGGGTGAGCGCAAAATGATCATCTGGCGCAGCCGCGTGCTGGCCGATAACAAAGGCAAACGTCCGGGAACCGTTATTTCTGCTGAACCGCTGGTGATTGCCTGCGGAAACGGCGCGCTGGAAGTGATCAGCGGCCAGGGGGAATCCGGCCTGTATGTGCAGGGTGCCCGTCTGGCAGCGGAAATGGGTATCGTAACTGATGTCCGCGTCGGCCCGAAAGCCACTGCGCAGGTTGCCCGCCGTAAGCGTGTGCTGATCCTGGGTGTGAACGGTTTCATCGGTAACCACCTGACAGAACGTCTGCTGGAAGACGGCAACTACGATATCTATGGTATGGATATCAGCTCTTCCGCGATTGATCGTTTCATCGGTGACGAGCGTTTCCACTTTATTGAAGGCGATGTCAGCATTCACACCGAGTGGATTGAGTATCACATCAAAAAATGTGATGTCATTCTGCCGCTGGTGGCGATTGCCACACCAATCGAGTACACCCGTAACCCGCTGCGCGTGTTCGAGCTGGACTTCGAAGAAAACCTGAAAATCGTCCGTTACTGCGCGAAATACAACAAACGTATCATCTTCCCGTCCACCTCCGAAGTGTACGGTATGTGTGATGACAAAGAGTTTGACGAAGATAATTCACGCCTGATTGTCGGCCCGATTAACAAACAGCGTTGGATCTACTCCGTTTCCAAACAGCTGCTTGACCGGGTTATCTGGGCATACGGCGCGAAAGAAGGTCTGAAATTCACGCTGTTCCGTCCGTTCAACTGGATGGGACCGCGTCTGGACAGCCTGAACTCCGCGCGTATCGGCAGCTCCCGTGCTATCACTCAGCTGATCCTGAACCTGGTGGAAGGTTCGCCGATTAAACTGGTTGACGGTGGTGAGCAGAAACGCTGCTTTACTGATATCCATGACGGTATCGAAGCCCTGTTCCGCATCATTGAAAACCGTGACGGCAAGTGTGACGGCCAGATCATCAACATCGGTAACCCGGTGAACGAAGCGAGTATCCGCGAACTGGCAGAAATGCTGCTCGACTGCTTCGAGAAACATCCGCTGCGTGATAACTTCCCGCCATTTGCCGGCTTCCGTAAAATCGAAAGCAGCACTTACTACGGTAAAGGTTACCAGGACGTGGAGCACCGTAAACCAAGCATCAAAAACGCTGAGCGTTTACTGGACTGGAAACCGACTATCGATACCCGCCAGACTGTGGAAGAAACTCTCGACTTCTTCCTGCGCGGTGCGGTTGAAGAGCTGAGGAACGACGAGTAATGAAAAATGTCGGCCTGCGGGTTGACGTGGATACTTACCGCGGCACACTGGAAGGTGTGCCGCAGTTACTGAAGGTATTTGCGCAGCACGATATTAAAGCCAGTTTTTTCTTCAGCGTCGGGCCGGACAATATGGGGCGTCACTTGTGGCGCCTTTTGCGTCCTAAGTTTCTGTGGAAAATGCTGCGCTCCAATGCGGCTTCATTATACGGCCTGGATATTCTGCTGGCCGGTACAGCGTGGCCGGGTAAGAAAATAGCCCGTGACCTGGGTTACCTGATGAAACAGACGCTGGATGCCGGTCATGAAGTCGGCCTGCATGCGTGGGATCACCAGGGCTGGCAGGCGAAAATCGGCCGCTGGACACCGGCACAAATCACAGAGCAGATTCGTCTGGGTACCGATGCCTTATCACAGGCTACCGGGCAGCCGGTGCAGTGCTCTGCGGTGGCGGGCTGGCGCGCGGATGAACGGGTGATTGAAGCCAAACAGGCATTTGGTTTTGCCTACAACAGTGATTGCCGCGGAACGCATCCGTTTCGTCCGCTTCTTGCAGACGGGACTACCGGAACCGTGCAGATTCCTGTTACACTGCCGACCTATGATGAAGTGGTGGGGCCGCAGGTGGCTGATGCGGATTTTAACGACTTTATCCTCGATGCAATCAGACGGGATCAGGGCGTACCGGTCTATACTATCCACACAGAAGTGGAAGGCATGTCCAAAGCCGCACAGTTTGAGGCATTGCTGGATCGGATTAAAAACGAGGATTTCCGCTTTTGTCCGCTCAGCGAACTGCTGCCGTCTGATTTATCAACATTACCGACAGGCAAAGTGGTACGGGGTGATTTCCCCGGCCGGGAAGGGTGGCTGGGCTGCCAACAAGAGGGATAGCATTACATGCTGAATAACCGGGCGAGTAAAATCGGAGCCTTTCTGCTGGCTCTTTTTTTCGTGTTAACTTACCTTTTCCCGATCAATGATCGTCTGCTCTGGCATCCGGATGAAACCCGGTATGCGGAAATCAGCCGTGAAATGGTGACACAGGGTGACTGGGTCGTTCCCAAATTACTCGATCTGCGTTATTTTGAAAAACCGGTGGCCGGTTACTGGGTGAATAACGTCAGCCAGCTGGTCTTCGGTCATACCAATTTTGCTGTCCGTGCAGGTTCTGTCTTCAGCATCCTTATCAGCACTCTGCTGGTTTACTGGATGACCCTCCTGATGTGGCGCAACCGTCACACGGCATTTGTTGCGTCGCTGGTCTTTGTCTCCATGTTTCTGGTGTTCAGTGTCGGCACATACAGTGTGCTCGACCCGATGTTTGCCATGTGGGTGATTGCCTCGATGGCCTTCAGCTTCAGGGCACTGAAAGCCGAAAATGTGAAAACCAGAATAACCTCCTGGTGCCTGCTTGGTCTGGCCTGCGGTATGGGCTTTATGACCAAAGGCTTCCTTGCGCTGGCGATCCCGGTGGTGGCTATGCTGCCGGTGATGCTGTACCAGCGGCGTTTCCTTGAGTTACTGAAATTCGGCCCGCTGGCGGTTTTCTGCGCAGTGCTGATCAGCCTGCCGTGGGCGATTGCGGTTCATCAGCAGGAGCCGGATTACTGGCGCTATTTCATTGTGGTGGAGCACTTCCAGCGTTTCTCAGGTGAAGATGCCCAGCACGCCTCGCCGGTCTGGTACTACATCCCGGTGATCCTGCTCGGTTGCCTGCCGTGGCTGGCGTTACTGCCCGGCGCATTGTTTAAAGGCTGGAAAGAGCGGCGCAATAATCCGCCGATGTTTTTCCTGTTCTGCTGGTTTGTTGCCCCGTTCCTGCTGTTCAGTATTGCCAAAGGTAAACTGCCGACCTATATGCTGCCGCTGATGGCACCGCTGGCTGTGATGATTGCCAAATACGGCGTTGACTGTGTGCGTAAACACCGGATGAAAGCATTACAGGCGAACGGTATTCTGAACCTGACCTTTGGTGCAGTGGCGGTCGCCGGGCTGATCGTTGCCAGTTATCTGGTGAAAAAACCAATCTATCAGCCGGATGAATGGTCCAAAGTGGTACTGGGCATTGTCGCCTTTACTATCTGGGGCATAATCGGGTATCTCTGTTATCTGCTGAAAGCAAAACACTGGCTGTGGGCGGCTTCCTGCTCACTGGTGATCAGTCTGACATTCGGCAGCGCGGTGCCTGATCGTTCCGTGGATTCCAAACTGCCGCAGGCGTTTATCCGCCAGAATATGACTGATCTGGAAAAAAGTCCGTTTATTGTCAGTAACAGTGTCGGCATCGGTGCCGGGCTGGCCTGGGAACTGAAACGCGGTGATATTTATCTGCTGAATAATTCCGGTGAGCTGACTTACGGCCTGAAATATCCGGACAGCGAATACCGGTTGCTGAATGATGCGACGTTCGCTGACTGGCTGGCGGAAACCCGCAAAAAAGGGCAGGTCGCACTACTGGTAACAGATAAAAATGACACCTACGATGCCAAACTGCCGCCGGCGGACAAACGGACTGAAAACAGCCGGATGACCCTCTATATCTATGATAAACAGCCATAAGGTGTGATGGTGTTCGGGCAAATTGTTTTACTGATTATTGTCAGTTTTCTTACCTGCGGCGGCCAGATCTGCCAGAAACAGGCGGTGGATGTCTGGCAGGCGGCGCAGGAAAATGCAAAACGCAGAGGCCTGTACTGGCTGGTACTGGCAGTATTTCTGCTCGGCCTGGGGATGCTGCTGTGGCTGAAGCTTTTACAGGTCATGCCGCTGAATATCGCCTATCCGATGCTGAGCATCAACTTTGTGGTGGTTGCTCTGGTGGCGCAGTTTTTATACGGTGAGCGGGTGACCCGCAAGCACTGGTGCGGTGTGGCCGCGATTGTCACCGGCGTGATTCTGATGGGAGCGGGACACTGATGCGCGGATATCTCTGGGTGCTCGGCAGTGTGCTGTTTGTCACCGCCGCTCAGCTGCTGCTGAAACTGGGCGTGACACAATTACCCGATATTGCACTGAGCTCACAATGGCTGGATATCCGCTGGTTGTTATCTCAGTGGCAGCCGTTTGCAGTCGTTTTCGCCGGATTGGTGGGATATGTCCTGTCAATGGTGTGCTGGCTGCTCGCACTGCGGGATTTGCCGCTCAATAAAGCCTATCCGCTTATCAGCCTGAGTTATGTGTTTGTCTATCTGCTGGCTGCCTTCCTGCCTTGGTTTAATGAAGGTGTGTCGCTGATAAAGAGCATCGGTATTATTTTTATTCTGTTTGGTGTGCGTCTGATCCACAGCAAAGAGAAGCCGGCCGCATAGTCACGGGGCGGTTTACTGTTTTATTAAGCCGCCATTAACCGTTAAGCCTGAATTAATCCTCCCTTTTATTCTTTCTTGTATAACAAAAATATCCTGTTCTTCCGTGAATTATTCTGCAGGGCTCTGGTCTTAATGGAAGTAACAGAGATGGTTACCTTATTGTTATAAAATTGTATCCTTGTCCGGAGGTTATATTGGACGTTAACAGCCGTAAGTCCGCGTTTAATGTGGCGTATCCGTCTGCCGCAATGTGGGCTGTGTTATTTCTGTTGTTTATTGCAGTGACCTATTTTATTCCTTTGGAATTCCGTGCGTTATGGCAGCCGGATGAAACCCGCTATGCGGAAATAAGCCGGGAAATGCTGGCTGACGGCAACTGGGTGGTGCCGCATCTGCTGGATATCCGCTATTTTGAAAAACCGGTGGCGGGTTACTGGGTAAATAACATCAGTCAGATGCTGTTCGGTCACACACAATTTGCAGTGCGTTTTGGTGTCCTGTTCTCGACGATGATCAGCACATTGCTGGTTTACCGGCTGGCAATGAAAATGTGGGATGAGAAAGTCATCGCCCGTACAGCGGCCTTCCTGTATGCCAGTATGTTACTGGTGCTTGCTCTCGGAACCTACAGTACGCTGGATCCGATTCTGACCATGTGGGTCACACTGGTGATTTACCTCAGTTATGGCCTGACTACCGCACAGTCACGCCGTGCATTGCTGGGCTACTGGATCACCTTCGGGCTGGCCTGCGGCATGGCGCTGATGACAAAAGGCTTTCTGGCATTGGTGCTGCCTGTTATTGCACTGATACCGGTGCATATTTTCTACCATCGCTTTAAAACCATGCTCTGTTATTGCTGGGCGGGAATTGCGGCTGCCGGGCTTATCACGCTGCCGTGGGCGCTGGCGATATATCATGCCGAGCCCGATTTCTGGCGCTATTTTGTGATGGTTGAGCATATCCAGCGTTTTATGAGTAAAGAGGCGCAAAACCTCTCGCCGTTCTGGTTCTTTATTCCGATTCTGTTTGCCGGTGTTTTACCCTGGAGTGGTTTTTTATTCGGGGCATTAAAACAGGGCTGGCAACAGCGCCGTGAAAATAAGCCATTATTCTTCCTGTTGTGCTGGACAGTATTACCGTTCTTATTTTTCAGTATCGCCAAAGGAAAATTACTGACCTATATTCTGCCGGTTATTGCACCACTGACGATCCTGATGGCAGCGTATATCCATACTCTGATTAAGAAACAAGCCGTTTCAATCTTTAAACTGAACGCGGTGATCAATATTATTTTTGGCGGTTGCGCCGTTATTGCCCTGCTGGTAATCAATAATCTGGAAAATACCCTGGTGTATTCTGCCGCTGAGCGCGGTAAATTTATCGGCGCCATTGCGATTTTCCTGTTCTGGATTGTGGTTTCAGCGCTAACCCTGATAAAAGGGTGCCGCTACTGGATGCTCGCGGCATTTTGTACCGTGGCGATCAGTTTATCAGTCAGCTCACTGTTACCGGAGCGGACTGAACGGGCAAACTTACCGCAGATCTTTATTCAGAAGAATGCCGCATTGCTGAAAGATGCCCGTTATATTCTGGTCAATAGTGTTGGCATCGGTACATCAGCAGCATGGGAATTGCAGCGCAGTGATATTTATATATTTGATCGCCCAGGAGAACTGAAATACGGGCTGAGTGACTTATATCCGGATACCCGGGAAAGGTTCATTTCGCATGATGATTTCGAATCCTGGCTGAAAAATGCTCGTAAAACCGGTAATGTTGCGCTGATTCTGCGTGATCGTCACGGGGTGGATGAGAACGATGTCTCACCGGCCGATGAAATGGTCACTGATGAAAACCTGACATTACTGTATTACCGGAAAATGCCTTAACATCCGGTAAAATACGGCAAATATTGACTTTCACCCGCAGATATTAATACAGTAATGCGGGTTGAAGGTCTGCCGCACCGGGGATAATACAATGAAAATCATATTCCGTTCTCTGCTTTTTATCTGCGTATTAGCCGTTGTCGGCTGTTCATCAACGCCGCGTAAATATCATGCACCGCCGATCAAAACAGAATTATCGGACCCGATTATGGTGATTGCCCAGTTGCGGGAACAATTATCGCAATGGTACGGCACACCATATCATTACGGCGGAATGGATTTAAACGGCATTGATTGTTCCGGCTTTGTCTACCGGACATTTAATGACCGCTTCGCTATTTCTCTGCCGCGCACCACCAAAGCGCAGACAACCTACGGCACCCGGATCGATGTTGAGGATTTACAGCCCGGTGACCTGGTATTCTTTAAAACCGGCGGTGGCGAGAACGGGTTACATGTCGGCATTTATGATTCTGACCGTGCCTTTATTCATGCCTCGACCAGCAAAGGTGTGATGCGTTCCAGCCTGGATAACGTTTACTGGAAAAAAGTCTTCTGGCAGGCGCGCAGACTTTAAAATCACCGGGATAAATATGCTATCTTATCGGCAGCCTATTTTTTCCGGGGGACAACATGTCGTCACTTCGTCTTTTTATTTCTGATTCCTTTGATCCGTGGTTTAACCTTGCCGTTGAAGAGTGTATTTTCCGGCAGATGCCTGCTGACCAGCGCGTGCTGTTTTTATGGCGCAATAATGACACCGTGGTTATCGGCCGGGCACAAAACCCGTGGAAGGAATGTAATACCCGAAAAATGGAATCTGACCATATTAAATTAGCACGGCGCAGTAGTGGCGGCGGGGCGGTATTCCACGATAAGGGAAATACGAATTTCACCTTTATGGCCGGGAAACCGGAATATGACAAAACGGTTTCCACCAATATTATTCTCAGCGGCTTATCCCGGCTCGGCATTTCGGTATCGGCATCCGGCCGTAATGATTTGGTGGTTAACTGCGAAGACGGTGAGCGGAAAATTTCCGGCTCGGCATACCGGGAAACCAAAGATCGCGGCTTCCATCACGGCACGGTATTAATTAATGCGGATTTAAGCCGTCTGGCGGATTATCTCAATCCGGATCCGAAGAAATTGCAGGCCAAAGGGATCACTTCTGTCCGCTCGCGGGTGACCAATCTGACGGAAATTATTCCCGGGATTGACCATGAGCAGGTGTGCGAAGCGATTAAAGCTGCGTTCTTCGACTATTACGGCGAAAAGGCAGAGGCGGAACTGATTTCACCGGATTCACTTCCTGATCTGCCGGGATTTGCCGAGACCTTTGCCAGACAGAGTAGCTGGGACTGGAATTTCGGCAATGCACCGGCCTTCAGCCATCTGCTGGATACCCGCTTTAAATGGGGCGGGATTGAACTGCATTTTGATGTGGAGCGCGGCATGATCAGCCGGGCGCAGATTTTTACTGACAGCCTTGACCCGGCCCCGCTGGAGCAACTGGCACAACTGCTGACCGGTCAGCGGTACAGCGCTGATGCTGTAACGGCGGTATTCACTGAGCTGATGGCCGGTTATCCGGACATGCACGATGAGCTAATTCAGTTGCGGGACTGGTTGGTGGCAGAGCTTCAGTAAAATATGCCGTTAATCTGAAAGACAATCCGGGTCGGTGCCGTAGGATAGGTGAGGAATAATAAACTGAAGGAGCATATGATGAAAAAACTCATTCCGTTGTTAATCCTGATGGGGGCATCAACCTCCCTGGCTGCAACTGAGCGCGTTACCCTGCATGAAGCGACAGAAAAAGGTGCCGGTAAGGTTATCGGCACTATTGATATTCAGGAAACGGATTATGGTTTGCTGTTTACACCGGCGCTGAATGGGTTACCGCCGGGCGTGCACGGGTTTCACATCCACGAAAATCCGTCCTGTGATGCTGCAGAGAAAGAGGGTAAACCGGTACCTGCCCTGGCCGCAGGCGGCCATTTTGACCCGGCAGGTACAAAAGTTCATGCCGGGCCATATGCTGACGGCCATTTGGGCGATTTGCCGGCACTGTATGTGACTGATGACGGGAAAGCGACCACGCAGGTGCTGGCACCACGCCTTAAAAAACTCAGAGAGATCAAAGGGCATGCCATTATGGTTCATGCGGGCGGTGACAATCATTCAGATTCACCGGCACCATTAGGTGGTGGCGGCGCTCGGATTGCCTGCGGCGTGATAGCAGCAGAATAAAAAATATCCCCGTTTGGCCGGTTGCGGCAGGCGGGGATATTTTTTCAGCTGTTTAGTGTGAACCGCACTCCATAAAACAGCGCGGTTCCGGCAACTGACCGTGATCACGGAATTTTGCCGGTGTGGTATTGAAATGTTTTTTAAAGATGCGGGTAAAGGTTGCCTGTGAGCTGAAGCCATACTGCAACGCGATATCCAGAATAGACATATCGTTATCGCGCAGAGATTTAGCTGCTTCCAGCAGGCGGCGCTTACGGACATACTCACCTAATGTGCATCCCTTGATATCTTTGAAAATACGCTGGAGATGCCATTTTGAATAACCGCTCTTATCCGCAATAGTATCAATCTTGATCCCTTCATTGCGCTGTAACTGGGTTTCCAGCCATTTGATAATATCGTTCACTACACTTTCTGACATGTTCACCTCCCAAAATCGGGCTTACAATCTATAAATTTTAATAGTCACATATGTTATTAACCATATTTTATGAATTTTCCAAGAATTGTGTAGGCAAATCGTGCCTTTCATAATTGAGAATCATTATCAGACCAATAGATGAAACCAATTGTTTTATTACCAGCATATAGCACCATATGTCACCAATTATAGTTTCAATATCGATAGAATCTTCCGACGATAAATATAATTCAGGATGGTTATGTCACAGCAATTTCGGTTTCTTTTTGGGGCAATGGGACGTTTTTTTATGCTGGCACTGATTATGGCTGCCAGTACAGGTCTGTTGTTTATTGATATTCTGGTTCTTAAGAATGATTTGGGTGAAGACTCGGTGACAGAAATTGTTGCTGAGGTGATGCTGCTGGCAGTGATTGTGCTGTTTTTTCGCAAAGGGCTGCGGGAGCCGGAGGACAGGGCGGGCTTTTTTCTGATAGCCGGATTTTTTGCCAGCATGCTGATCAGAGAATTGGATCAGATTTTTGACTATATTTCCCACGGAGCATGGTTCTGGTTTGCTGTCCCGGTCTCGCTGATTGCGATTATCTATGCTTTTCTGCATCCGCGCACGGCGGTTAACGGGCTGTACCGTTTTGTCTCTCATCCGGCATACGGCATGATGGTTACCGGTTTGCTGGTGGTGCTGGTTTTTTCCCGCCTGTTCGGTATGGGAATTTTATGGCGCGGTATGATGGGTGATGATTTTAACCGGCTGGCAAAAAACTTGGCCGAAGAAGGCTGTGAATTACTCGGCTACACCTTATGTCTGCTTTCGGCAATCATGTTTTGCCGCAAACAACGGGTTACGGCAAAACCTGATCAACATTAAGGTGCAAGTAACACAGATGTATTGCCGGTAAGCGGATGGCGGAGCGTTATCAGGTCTGCCTGATAAGTTTCCGCCAGTACCGTTTTTTGCAGCACCCCGGCCGGTGTTCCCTGACGGACAATGCGGCCGTTATTCAGCATTATGACGTGATCAGCATATAAAGAGGCCAGATTCAGGTCATGCAGAATGCAGAAGACCGCCAGGGAGGTTGCACTTACACGCTGTTTCAGCATCCGCATCAGGTGTTGCTGGTTATGAAGATCCAGTGCTGCAGTCGGTTCATCCAGTAATAACAGACGAGGGAGAGGCAGCGGACAGCTTAGTTGCATCAGTGCACGCGCCAGATGAACCCGCTGTTGTTCACCACCGGAAAGCTGATACCAGCGTTTCTCCAGCAGTGGTTCACAGGCCGTCAGGTGTATCACTTCATCTGTGGTTGATTGGTGTATGTACTCTCTGTGCAAATCCCCCAATGCAATAATATCTCTGACCCGGTAGGGGGCAGAGATAACACTTTGTTGTGTCATGACCGCCCTGATTTGTGCCAGTGCACCGGCAGACCAGGACGCCATTGGTTTTCCGCGCAGCATGATCTGACCGCTGTCACAGCGATAATAGCCGCTGAGTAAACGAAGAAAAGTTGATTTACCTGCGCCGTTCGGGCCGGTAACCGCAGTGATGGTTCCGCAGTGCAAAGTCAGGGAGATATCACTGACTACCGGCTGTCCGTGACGGGAAAAACTGACATTCTCTGCAACCAGCACCGGTGGCGGATTATTGACGGTTATACGGGGCATATCATTCCTTCACAGAGAAAATCAGCCAGAGAAAATAGGGTGCACCAAGTAATCCGGTCAGTAATCCGACCGGGATTTCTGCTGGTACCACCAGTGTGCGGGCGAGTGTATCGGAGAGCAGTAACAGCAGTGTACCGGCAAGGGCTGATGTCACCAGCAGAAGCCGGTGGTGCCAGCCGAAAATCATACGCATCAGGTGCGGGATAACCAGGCCGATAAAACCGATAATCCCGCTCAGTGCCACGGCAATCCCGGTGAGCAGGGCACTGATCAGCAGGACACACTGTTGTGTCCGGCGGACATTCACTCCGGCATAATGTGCTTCTTCTTCTCCCAACTGAATCATATCCAGCGGACGTGCCAGTCTGAATGCGGCATAAAACACAGGGAGTGCCAGTACGATAGCAGGCAGAAGCAGAGTCCAGCTGATGTGCCCGGTGCTGCCCATCATCCACAGTGAAAACTGACGTAATTCTTTATCATCACTCAGATAATTGAGCACGCCGACAAAGGACATACTGATTGCGTTAACGGCAATGCCGCACAGCAACAGACGCAGCAAAGGCTGACGGCGGCGGTTGAGCAGAAAAATCAGCCCGCTGATACAAAGTGCGCCGCTGAAGGCAGTAATAATATGCAGATACAGTGTGACTGCACCACTCAGATAAGGCGCGATAAAGACAATCCCCAGTGCCACCGCAACGGCTGCGCCGCTGCTGATCCCGAGCAAACCGGGGTCTGCCAGCGGGTTGCGGAATAATCCCTGCAATAATACCCCGGCGGTGGCCAGTGCCATACCCACCAGAACTGCCAGAACAATCCGCGGCAGACGGACAGATAACCAGATCTGCCAGAGTTGCGGGGTTACTTCACCCCGCAGGAATGCGCTGACAGAAACCGGCAGTCCGCCGGTATTCATGGCCGTCAATATCATGATCACCAACAGAAAACAGAGGCACAGGCGGCGCAGATGAAAGGCGGGCGGATTATTCATAACACGGCTGCTGCCTCCATCGCTTCACGTAACTGATGCAGTGTATCCGGGGTTTGTAACCCGAAGCCGAGAAACCCCATATCATCAGCCACCAATACCCGCTTATGTTTTCCGGCAGGTGTCTGAGCCAGCCCCGGTAACTGCCAGAGATTGCCAGTGCTGCCGAGAGAAGCCAGACCGCTGCGGGTGATCACCACTAAATCGGGCTGAGCGGCAATCATTCCTTCTGCTGACAGCGGGCGATAACGGCGGAAAGAAGCGGCTGCGTTTCTTCCGCCTGCACTGCGGATAAGGCTGTCTGCCGCCGTATCTGTACCGGCTGCCATCGGAGCAGTACCGGCGTGGCTGAGCAGAAACAGTACATTCACCGGCAGTGGTGTCTGCGGTACAGCATCCAGTTTCCGGTTAATGTCAGCGACCAGTACAGCGGCGGCTGACTGTAAGGCCAGAGCCTCCGCAATCTGACGGACTTTCGCGGTAATAGCCGGTAGTTCTGCCGCAGCACTGACAGTGACGACAGGGATACCCGCCGCGCTGATCTGCGATAAAACGGCAGAAGGATAAGCCAGTTCACTGGCGAGGATCAGTGAAGGCTGAAGCGACAGCAGACCTTCCGCATTCAGAAGCCGCAGATAGCCGACATCCGGCAACTGAGTGACCTGCGGCGGATGCTCGCTGGTGGTATCACGGGCAATTACCCTGTCACCGGCACCGAGTGCAAAAACAATCTCCGTGACATCACCGCCAAGGGTAATAATGCTGCCCTGCATACTGCGTGCAGACGGAAAAAAACAGAGCAGCAGTAGCAGGAGGACATATTTTTTCATGCCGCCGCCTCACCGCTGCAGTCTGTCAGCAGGGCATTAATCTGGCTGCGCCAGATCGTTTGTTCCGGTTCACCCTCGGTGCGCTGTCCGAAGAGCTGGGCGATAGCCTGACCGTTTTTATCAAATAATTCCAGGCTGGTGATAATACCGTCTTTGGTGGGTTTGCGGGTAATCCAGGATTCCGCAACAGCCGATTCGATCAGATGGAGAGTGAACGACGGATTGAAAATATTGATCCAGTGCTGTCCGTCGCGGGGGCTGATATAAGGTTCAACCCGGCCAATGGCGCCGGTAAAAATCTGTACACAGCCCCGGTTGGCGACAAAGATCATAATGTCATTCTGTTCTTCCGCACACTGAGTGAGCAGGCGTGATAACGCGCTGTTATCCACCCGCTGTGCCAGGGTGTTATCCACACAACGGAATGCCTGCAAGCGACTGATATTAAATCTTTTTAACAGAACAAAAAATTGGTGAACATCCGTCATTTGCTGCCAGTGACGGGTAAATTCAGCCTGCTGCTCCGGTGTCAGTGATGTGCAGGCCGGGATGACGGCCGGTTCCGGAACAACCTGCGGGTTATCATACGCGGCGAACTGTGCTGTCAGGTGATGCCAGACCCCCATATCGGTATCAGCGGTGGTATAAATTTTGTGGACGGCATCTCCGTGGCGGTCAAAAAACTGAAGGCTGTGGCGCAGGCCGCGCGGGGTATTTTCCGCGAAGGCAAATACCGTCTGCCACTGAGACAGGAAAAAGCGTAAATCCAGCCCGTACGGGTTCAGCAGCAGGCAGGCGTGTTCCCCGAATTCAGCATTATCATAGGTGCCGGTATGTTCATGTACCGCGTGGTCATTGCGGGTGATGCTTTTCAGCTCCCCGGCGGTGCCCAGCATCCGGAAAATGGCGGGGATATCCCGGGTGAGGCGGCAGGCGTCATAACCGGCCCGGCAGTGTGCCAGTTCTGCCTCGGATATGCCCATCTCAGCGGCGATATCACGGGCGTGGATAAGATGTCCCTGTTCTTTCAGGGCAAGGTAACGGGAGAGTGTTTCACTGTGCATAGCAGATCCTTACTTTTTCGTGATCTGCACCAAACGGGCGCAGACCGGATAACCGGTATTAAAAAGTAAGCTGGCTGCCTTAAGAAAACAGGTGGCTGGCCTGTGTGTTATTTGGTCAGAATAAGTTTTCCGTTTTTAGTCCTGCGCAGGTGATATTCCTCATTCTGATGGCGGATAATAATCCGCTGCTGCGGCCCCAGGAGTGCTTCACTGCTGATAACCGTGATTTTATCTGTTGCTGTATTTTTATATCCGGTAAGTACGGATATCACAGAATTCTGATTATTTTCAGTCATATAATTTTATTTGATATCAATTCGCATTCGCAAATTATTATCAGCAGCTGACGAGAGTGGTTCAAGTGATTTTTTCCGAGAGAGGGAATTTACACGGAAAAAGTGAGCGGCATCTCAACTATATGGGGAAGGAATGATAACTGCGGGTGATGAATAAACAGGATGCAGGTGCATCCTGTTTCATAATAAGGGGGTTAATCAGCTGAAACGGGCATCTGCTGCATCAGCCAGAATATCCAGCATGGTGACGGTATCTGCCCAGCTCAGGCACGGATCGGTAATTGACTGCCCGTAAACCGGCGCTTTGTGATTCACCAGTTTTTGTGTGCCTTCCTGAATAAAGCTTTCGGCCATAACACCGGTGATAGCCCGCGAGCCGTCTTTTATCTGCTGTGCGACATCTTTGGCGACATCCAGCTGACGACGGTGGATTTTCTGACAGTTGCCGTGGCTGAAATCAATAACCAGATGTTCCGGCAGATCAAACTGGCGCAGCTGATCACAGGCGTGAGCAATATCACCGGCAGCATAGTTCGGTGTCTTACCGCCGCGCATAATAATGTGCCCGAACGGATTGCCTTTGGTCTGATAAATCGTCATCTGCCCGTCTTTATCCGGTGACAGGAACATATGACCGGCCTGTGCGGCGCGGATGGCATCAATCGCAATTTTGATATTGCCGTCAGTACCGTTTTTGAAGCCGACCGGGCAGGAGAGTGCGGAGGCCATTTCGCGGTGGATCTGGCTTTCCGTGGTCCGGGCACCGATAGCCCCCCAGCTGATAAGATCCGCAATATACTGCCCCGTGACCATATCAAGAAACTCGGTGGCTGTCGGGACATTCAGTGCATTAACGTCGATCAGCAGTTTGCGCGCCAGCCGGATACCTTCATTGACCTGACAGGAGTTATCCAGACGCGGATCTGAAATCAGTCCTTTCCAGCCGACCACGGTACGCGGCTTTTCAAAATAGGTGCGCATCACAATTTCAAGGCGTGAGCTGTATTTCGGCAGCAGTTCGCTCAGGCGCTGTGCGTAATCCAGTGCGGCGATCGGGTCATGCACGGAGCAGGGGCCGACAATCACCAGCAGACGCGGATCATCGCCGGTTAAAATACGTTCAATGCGGGTTCGTGATGTGGTGACATTCTTATTAATTGCTTCTGTGGCCGGAAACTCACCGGCCAGCGCAGACGGGGTGATCAGTTTGTCTATCGCCCGTGTGCGCAGTTCATCCGTTTTTTCCATAGATTAGTGCTGTCTCTGAATTCGGTCAGTTGCTGTGTTAAACCACAGTGATACCGATCACAATAAACGAAAACGTGATGATTACAAGATACAATTGCAGAAAGTGGATCACCGCGGGAATGTGATCCACTTAACCGTTTCCGCTGTCAGAACATACGGCGGTTTAATCCCAGAGAATCGATGATTTTTGTCGATATCTCTTCCACCGAATAGTTGGTGGTATTGAGGTAGCTGATTTTGTGTTTGCGGTACAGCGCTTCCACCTCTGCCAGCTCCATCCGGCACTGACGGATTGAGGCGTAGCGGCTGTTTTCACGGCGCTCTTCGCGGATAGCAGCCAGACGCTCGGGGTCAATGGTCAGACCGAATAACTTATTATTATACGGCTTCAGGGCCGCAGGCAGCTGCAGGTTATCCATATCATCTGCGGTGAACGGATAGTTGGCGGCCTGGATACCGAACTGCATGGCCAGATACAGGCTGGTCGGGGTTTTACCGCAACGGGAAACGCCGAGCAGAATGACCTGCGCCTGATCCATATTGCGCAGAGACACGCCGTCATCATGTGCCAGTGCGAAATCAATGGCCGCGATACGGGCATCATACTGGCTCAGATTGCGCTTGGATAAGCCGTGGGTCCGGTTGAATATCGGCTGCGGATCCATCTGAATCTCTTTCTGAATCGGCGCGACCAGGGTTTGCACTATGTCCTGGCAGCAGCCCTGACTGCCGGTGATGGCTTCGCGCACGTCCTGACAGATAATGGAGTAGAACACCAGAGGGCGTAACCCGGTGGTTTCAAAAATGGTATCGATTTTTTGTCTGATTTCCAGCGCGCGCTCGACAGTTGCCACGAACGGCAGGGTGTAAGCGATAATATCAATAGGGAACTGTGACAATACAGCATGACCTAATACTTCCGCCGTAATTGCCGTTCCGTCAGAAATAAAGAAGACACTCCGTGTTTCTTTATTTTGTGTATCAGAAGATGAGCCGGTTGTGATAGACATGTTATTTATTTTCCTATGTTTTTTGCTGAATCGATAATCCGGAGCAACGGCACAAATAAATTAAAACATGATTATAAAGGATAAAAAAATATTGTAATCGGGTTGATCGATTCACCTGTCTATATTCTTACAAACATTGTGATAATCTGTTTCTGATGCTCAGCAGAGCCCGTATTTCCGATTTTACCTTCTTTTGAATGTTAAAAGGATTGCTTGCAATGTCCAACAATGGTCAAACCCCGTGTAATGTACTTTGGTATAACCAGTTAGGTATGAATGACGTACCCCGTGTCGGTGGTAAAAATGCGTCTTTAGGCGAAATGATAACCAATCTTTCCGGATTAGGCGTGTCTGTTCCCAATGGTTTTGCCACCACGGCACAGGCCTTCAATGACTTTCTTGAGCAAAGTGGCGTCAACCAGCGCATTTATGAGCTGCTGGATAAAACGGATGTTGACGATGTCAACCAGCTGGCGAAAGCCGGTGCGCAGATCCGCGCATGGGTAATTGATACCCCGTTCTCCGCGGAATTTGAGCAGGACATCCGTCACGCGTATGAGCAGTTGTCCGAAGGCGAGAAAGGCGCATCTTTTGCTGTGCGTTCTTCCGCAACGGCTGAGGATATGCCGGATGCCTCCTTCGCGGGACAGCAGGAAACCTTCTTAAACGTGCAGGGTATTGATGCGATCATGGTCGCCATCAAGCACGTATTTGCCTCATTATTTAATGACCGCGCGATTTCTTACCGCGTGCATCAGGGCTATGACCACCGTGGTGTTGCACTGTCTGCCGGTGTTCAGCGCATGGTGCGTTCTGACCTCGCGTCTTCCGGCGTGATGTTTACTATCGATACCGAGTCCGGTTTTGACCAGGTTGTCTTTATCACATCCGCTTACGGGCTGGGTGAGATGGTGGTACAGGGCGCGGTAAACCCGGATGAGTTTTATGTCCACAAACCAACCCTGGAAAAAGGCCGTCCGGCTATTGTCCGCCGTACCATGGGTTCCAAGAAAATCCAGATGGTTTATGCGGATGACACCAGCCACGGCAAACAGGTGCGTATTGAGGATGTGGATGCAGAAAAATGCAAACGTTTCTCACTGACCGACAGCGAAGTGGAAGAACTGGCAAAACAGGCCGTTACCATTGAAAAACACTACGGCCGTCCGATGGACATCGAGTGGGCGAAAGACGGTAACAACGGCAAACTGTATATCGTTCAGGCGCGTCCGGAAACCGTCCGCTCTAACCAGCAGGTGATGGAACGTTATCAGTTGAACGGCCAGAGTAATGTGCTGGTTGAAGGCCGTGCAATCGGTCACCGTATCGGTGCCGGTGTGGTCAAAGTTATCCATGACCTGAGCCAGATGGATCGTATTCAGCCGGGTGATGTGTTAGTCACTGATATGACTGACCCTGACTGGGAACCGATCATGAAGAAAGCGGCGGCGATTGTTACCAACCGCGGCGGTCGTACCTGTCACGCGGCAATCATTGCCCGTGAGCTGGGGATCCCGGCGGTGGTTGGTTGCGGTGATGCCACCGAACTCCTGAAAGAAGGCCAGGAAGTGACTGTTTCCTGTTCTGAAGGGGATACCGGTTACGTCTACGGCGGCAAACTGGATTTTGATATCCACTCTTCTGAAATCGATAAAATGCCGGAAGTGGGCACCAAAATCATGATGAACGTCGGTAACCCTGACCGTGCATTTGACTTTGCCTGCCTGCCGCATGAAGGTGTCGGCCTGGCACGTCTGGAATTTATCATCAACCGTATGATTGGTGTGCACCCGCGTGCACTGCTGGAATTTGATCAGCAGACTCCGGAATTACAGGCTGAAATCCGCAGCATGATGCAGGGCTATGATGATCCGGTTGAATTCTATATCGGTCGTCTGGTTGAAGGAATTGCCACGATTGCAGCGGCGTTCTATCCGAAGAAAGTGATTGTCCGTCTGTCTGACTTTAAATCCAACGAATATGCCAACCTGGTCGGCGGAGATATCTACGAACCGCATGAAGAGAACCCGATGCTGGGCTTCCGTGGTGCAGGCCGTTATGTGCATGATGATTTCCGTGATTGTTTCGCGCTGGAATGTGAAGCAGTGAAACGTGTGCGTAATGATATGGATCTGACTAACGTCGAAGTGATGATCCCGTTTGTCCGTACTGTAGCTCAGGCAGAAGCCGTGGTGAATGAACTGGCGGTTCATGGTCTGAAACGCGGTGAAAACGGCCTGCGTCTGATCATGATGTGTGAAATCCCGTCAAACGCACTGCTGGCAGATCAGTTCCTCGAGTATTTCGATGGCTTCTCTATCGGCTCCAACGACATGACACAGCTGACACTGGGTCTGGATCGCGATTCCGGTGTGGTTTCTACTCTGTTTGACGAGCGTAACGATGCGGTGAAAGCGCTGCTGTCGATGGCTATCAAAGCGGCGAAAGCACGTAACAAATATGTGGGAATCTGTGGTCAGGGGCCATCCGACCACCAGGATTTTGCTGCCTGGCTGATGGAGCAGGGAATCGACAGTGTTTCTCTTAATCCGGATACTGTAGTGAAAACCTGGATTTCATTAGCAGAAAATCACTGATTCAATCATTTAAAATGATTAAAAGCCCGGATTATTTCGGGCTTTTTTTTCGTATTCAGTGTTAGAATGTCTGTGCGCACTTAAGGCAAATCAAAATAAAACCAAATCAGATACCCTGAATTACAGGCAAAAAAAAAGCCTATCATGGGCTGACAGGCAAAGACTACACACAGCAATATTTGTATTCGGAAGGTATCATTGTAATGAATAACAATACCTTTTAATTCGTTACTTGATGGCTGATATATTAAAATAATTAAGATATGCCTGCATTAAGAATTGTCTCAATATATATATTTACTGATTGTTAGATAAGTGAAATATATTCAAAACCTCTGTCCGTATCCGGAATAAGTCCGGTGAAATTCTCTCAATGTATATTAATATTTCAAATTATTAATGCTATTTATGAACCATAATTGAATAATTAATTAAATATATCAGAGGTGCACTTCTGCACCTCTGATTAAAAACTTATTCTTTTTCTGAGAGTTGTTCTTCCATATAAGCGCGAACCTCGGTCAGGTCATCTGACGGCTTCGGCACATCATTCATCCACGCCTTCAGCAGTGTGTAGGAGACCGCCAGCACGACAGGGCCGATAAAGAGGCCGATCATTCCGAGCGATAACATCCCGCCGATAACGCCGGTCAGAATCAGTACCATCGGTAAATCCGCCCCCATTTTAATGAGGTACGGGCGCAGTACGCCATCCATGGTGGCAACAATACCGGCCCAGACAATCATGACGACAGCCCAGGTGGTATCTCCGGTCCAGAACAGATAAATGATGGACGGGATCATAATCAGCAGCGGTCCGAGTTGTGCCACACAGCAGATAAAAATAAGCACCGTCAGGATGGCGGCAAACGGCACACCGGCCAGCCCCAGCCCCAGACCACCGATAATTGCCTGAGTTAGTGCGGTGACCACCACACCCAGTGCCACGGCGCGTACAGACATCGCTGCCAGCAGTACGGCGGCATCGCCGCGCATGCCGGCGAGGCGCAGAGCAAAGTGACGGAAACCGCGCATCGCTTCTTCACCCTGAAGATAGAGCAGAGCACTGAACAGCAGCATAATCGCCAGATGGAACAGGAATTTACCGGCACTCAGCAACTGAGTCAGGAACCAGGCCGCGCCCTGTCCGAGGTAAGGCTGGATTTTGGCCATCATCGCGTTGCCGCCGCTGGCGACCAGGGTTGTCCAACTGGCAAACAATTTCGGCCCGATAACCGGGATTGAGTCAAGCCAGTAGAGCTCCGGCAGTGTCAGCTGCCCCGGGGATTTGACCCAGCGCATCAGCGGCTCGCTGTTCTCGACAATACTGTTGATAAGCAGCGCCAGCGGAAAGACAAACAGCAGAATAATCAGCATGACCATCACAGATGCGGCTATCCAGCGGCTGTTACGGACACGGCGGCGGATTGCGGTATAAACCGGCCAGGTGGCAATCACTATCATACCCGCCCAGACGAAGCCCGGAAGAAACGGACTTAATACCCAAAAACTAATGACAATGAGAATTGATATCGCTCCGACGGCGAATATTAGTTTAGGTAAATCATAACCCGGTTGCGATTTTTCCACGGATAAGTTTCCCTTTGTAAATGAATTAACTGGTTGTTCCCGATAAAGGAGCGCAAATATTGCGTTATTTTATTGCAGGCGCAAAATGAATACATTGTGTGTTAAGGTGAATATTCTCGCATGAATCATGCATCAGAATGAAGAGTTAACCACATAATTATATTGTCAGATTTGCAATGTGACCATTTATGATAAAAGAGCCGCAGATAATGATCCCACGATTAACGCAATCCCCACAGGTAAGCCCGGCGGTTGAACGTTATATTCACGTCCTCAATGAAAGCGGATTTACCGGCGATACCACCACCCGCTATGGCGATCGGCTGACACTCGCGACCGACAACAGTATTTATCAGCTTCTGCCGCAGGCAATCGTTTTCCCGCGTTCGACCGCTGATGTGATTCTGGTGATGCGCCTTGCCGCACAGGATGAATTCCGTTCGGTTACCTTTACCCCGCGCGGCGGCGGTACGGGCACTAATGGTCAGTCGCTGAATAACGGTGTGGTGATCGATTTATCCCGCTATATGAACCGCATTCTTGAAATTAACCCGGAGCAGGGCTGGGTGCGGGCGGAAGCGGGTGTGATTAAAGATCAGCTCAATGCGTATCTGAAACCGTACGGCTATTTTTTCGCGCCGGAGTTATCCACCTCCAACCGCGCCACTCTCGGCGGAATGATTAACACCGATGCTTCCGGCCAGGGCTCGCTGGTGTACGGCAAAACCTCTGACCATGTGCTGGGGCTGCGCTCGGTACTGCTTAGCGGTGATCTGCTGGATACCGCGCCGCTGCCGGTCAGCGAGGCGTGGCGCTGTGCACAGGAGGAAAGTGCGGCGGGGGAACTTTACCGCACCACACTGGAGAGTTGCGAAACTCACCGGCAGACCATTCTGGACAGCTTTCCGAAGCTCAACCGCTTTCTGACCGGTTATGATCTGCGCCATGTCTTCAGTGATGATATGCAGACCTTTGATCTGACCCGCATCCTGACCGGCTCGGAAGGCACTCTGGCGGTGATCACTGAGGCAAAACTCAATATCACGCCGATCCCGGAAGTGCGCCGCCTGGTGAATGTCAAATATGATGCATTTGATTCCGCACTGCGCAATGCCCCGTTTATGGTGGAGGCTCAGGCGCTGTCAGTGGAAACCGTGGATTCAAAAGTGCTGAATCTGGCGCGGGAAGATATCGTCTGGCATTCCGTCAGTGAATTGATCACGGATGTGCCGGATAAGACCTTGCTGGGATTAAATATTGTCGAATTCTGCGGTGATGATGAAGCACTGATTGACAGGCAGGTTGCGTCACTGTGTGAACGCCTGGATTCATTAATGGCAAATAATGAAGCGGGTGTGATTGGCTATCAGGTCTGCCGTGAACTGAGTGGTATTGAGCGTATTTATGCAATGCGCAAAAAAGCGGTGGGTCTGCTCGGTAACAGTAAAGGGGCGGCAAAACCGATCCCGTTTGTCGAAGATACCTGTGTGCCGCCGGAACATCTGGCGGATTACATCACAGAGTTCCGCGCGCTGCTGGACAGTCATCACCTGGAATACGGCATGTTCGGTCATGTGGATGCGGGCGTATTGCATGTGCGTCCGGCGCTGGATATGTGCTCTCCGGAACAGGAAATGCTGATGAAGCAGATTTCCGATGATATTGTCGCGCTGACTGCCAAATACGGCGGGCTGCTGTGGGGTGAGCACGGTAAAGGGTTCCGGGCACAGTACAGTGAGGCTTTTTTCGGTGACACGCTGTATCGCGAACTGCGCCGTATCAAAGGGGCATTTGACCCGGAAAACCGGCTCAATCCCGGCAAAATTTGTGCGCCGTTAACCAGTGACGCACCGATGATGCAGGTGGATGCGATCAAGCGCGGCACCTATGACAGAACAATCCCCGTTGAGGTCAGAAATACTTTTTCCGGCGCGATGAACTGTAACGGCAACGGCCTGTGTTTTAATTTTGATGTCAAAAGCCCGATGTGTCCGTCAATGAAAGTGACGCAATCACGCTTTCACTCGCCGAAAGGCCGTGCCGGGCTGGTGCGCGAATGGCTGCGGCTGCTGACAGAGCAGGGCACGGACCCGGCGCTGTTATCACGGGCCGTACCGCAGAGCCGGATCTCTCTGCGTGGTCTGATTGAAAAAATTGGCAATACGCGGCGGGCATCCCGCGGGGAATATGATTTCTCCCATGAAGTGAAGGAATCGATGTCCGGTTGTCTGGCCTGCAAAGCCTGCTCCACACAGTGCCCGATTAAAATTGATGTACCGGAATTCCGCGCCCGGTTTCTGGCGCTCTATCACGGACGCTATCTGCGCCCGCTGCGCGACCATCTGGTGGCGAATGTGGAAGCCGGTGCACCGCTGATGGCGAAAGCGCCGAAGATGTTTAACTTTTTCCTGAAACAGCCGTGGGTGCAGAAACTCAGTGAAAAAACAGTGGGTATGACCGATTTACCGCTGCTGTCGTCACCGTCACTGAAACAGCAGCTGGCGGGGAGCAACGCGGTTTCCGTCACCCTGGAAATGCTGGAAAGTATGAGTGAGGAACAGCGCCGCGCCGGGCGCTATCTCTTTATCGTTCAGGATCCGTTCACCAGCTATTTTGACGCAAAAGTGGTGGCCGATTTTGCCGCACTGACGGAAAAGCTTGGTTTTCAGCCGGTGCTGCTGCCGTTCAGCCCGAACGGAAAAGCGCAGCATATTAAAGGTTTTCTCGCCCGCTTTGCCCGTACGGCAAACAAAACGGCGGATTTCCTCAACCGGGTGGCACGGCTCGGCTGTCCGATGGCGGGTGTCGATCCGGCGCTGGTGCTCTGTTACCGCGATGAATACAAAACTGTTCTGCCACCGGAGAAACAGCAGTTTCGCGTGATGTTAGTCCATGAATTTCTCACAGAATATGCGGATTTATTACCGGTGAAAGATATCAGTGAGGATACTCCCCCCTGGTATCTGTTCAGCCATTGTACCGAGGCCACTGCACTGCCGGACAGTGTGAAAATCTGGCAGAATCTGTTCCGTCGGTTTGGCGCAACACTGCAGTCTGTCAGCACCGGCTGCTGCGGTATGGCGGGGACATACGGCCATGAGATGCCGAACCTGGCGCGCTCGAAAGGAATTTATCAGCTTTCCTGGGCGCAGCCGTACCAGTCACTGCCATCAGAGCGCTGTCTGACCACCGGATACTCCTGCCGCAGTCAGGTAAAACGGATGGAAGGCAAAGTGATGCTGCACCCGTTGCAGGCGCTGCTGACACTGGTATCCTGACAGCGGGATAAAACATGACGCGGAGAGCTTATTAATGATATGGAAACGACCTGCAACACCGGCAGAACTGAATCGCATCTCGGAAGGGAATATGCTCAGCCACCTGGGCATTGTCTTTACGGCAGTGGAGTCGGAGCAGTTAATCGCGACGATGCCGGTCGATGACCGGACCAAACAGCCGCACGGCCTGCTGCACGGCGGGGCATCGGTGGTACTGGCGGAAAGCCTCGGCTCTGTGGCCGGTTATCTGTGCAGTGAAGGGGATGAAACCGTGGTCGGTGTTGAGATTAACGCCAACCATGTGCGTGCGGTGCGCAGTGGTGTTGTTACCGGTTATTGCAAGGCGATACACCTCGGACGCAACCAGCAGGTCTGGTCTATTGAGATTTTTGATGAGCAGCAGCGGTTATGCTGTATTTCCCGTCTGACCACCGCGATTCTGCGCGGGTCAAAAAATTAACACCTGAGCAACATGTCAGCCGGTATTGCGTGAATTCCGCCCGGAATTTCCGTGTACCGGCACTTCTCTTCAAAAGTCGTATTTATAATGATCCTTTTGTGCCATTGATACTGTACTGGCTGGTACGGTAATAAGTATTTATCATTGATAAATAATCTCTTTTATAAACAAAAGATTAATTCATTTTCCGCTCAAAAATGATAACGCCCGCCCGGCATGTTTGTCTATTATTTAAGCAGTAATCGGAATATCCTTTCAAAGCAAGTGGTTGAAGTGAGAAATATTATCATTAACATGATGTTTACGGAGAGCTCCCGTCGAATTTTATGAGGTCAATAATGACAACGCACAGCACCAACCCGGTGGAAACTTTTTCACTGAATGATAATGACTGGACAGGTATCACACTGACAGCGGCCGCTGCAAAGCAGATTGTGACACTGATGAAAAACACCCCGGACAGTATCGGGCTTTGCCTGAGTGTCAAACAATCCGGTTGTGCCGGGTTTGGTTATGTTTTTGAAATGATTAATCAGGCGGATGCAGAGGATATGTTGTTTGAGCGCGACGGCGCCCGGCTGTATGTCCCGCGCAAAGCCATGCCGTTTATTGACGGCACGGAAGTGGATTTTGTCCGTGAAGGGCTGAATCAGATATTTAAATTTAATAATCCGAAAGCTCAGCATGCCTGCGGGTGTGGTGAAAGCTTCGGGGTTTAAGAGCGAAGCCATATTATGTCTCAGAGCAATGCAGAGATTGGTGAAGACGTCCAGACCTGGCTGAATGACGGACGCTATAAAGAGGGCTTCTTCACTAACGTCGCCACGGATGAACTGGCGAAAGGGATCAATGAAAATGTGATCCGCGCCATTTCCGCCAAACGAAATGAACCGGAGTGGATGCTCAATTTCCGGCTGGAGGCTTTTCAGCACTGGCTGGGAATGGAAGAGCCGCACTGGCTGAAGGCGAAGTATCCGCAGCTGGATTATCAGGATTACAGCTATTACTCCGCGCCGTCATGCGGCTCGTGTGATGATACCTGCGGCTCACAGCCGGGGGCGGTGCAAAGCCCGGCGGGCAGTTTCCTGACCAGTGAAGTGGAAGAAGCCTTTGAAAAACTCGGCGTGCCGGTTCGCGAAGGGCAGGCGGTGGCGGTGGATGCGATTTTTGACTCCGTATCCGTCTCAACCACTTACCGTGATGAGCTGAAAAAACACGGTGTGATTTTCTGCTCGTTCGGGGAAGCGATTCACGACTATCCGGAACTGGTGCAGAAATACCTCGGTACCGTGGTATCCAATCACGATAACTTTTTCGCCGCACTTAACTCGGCGGTTGCCTCTGACGGCACCTTTGTTTATGTCCCGAAAGGGGTGCGCTGCCCGATGGAATTATCCACCTATTTCCGCATTAATGCAGCCAAAACAGGCCAGTTTGAACGCACCATTCTGATTGCGGATGAAGGCAGTTATGTCAGCTATATCGAAGGCTGCTCCGCACCGGTGCGTGACACTTATCAGCTGCATGCGGCGGTTGTGGAAGTGATCATCCATAAAGATGCGGAAGTGAAGTATTCCACTGTTCAGAACTGGTTCTCCGGCGGTGACAGTGAAGGCGGCATCCTCAACTTTGTCACCAAGCGGGCACTGTGTGAGGGTGAAAATTCCAAAATGTCATGGACACAGTCTGAAACCGGCTCTGCTATCACCTGGAAATACCCGAGTGTGATCCTCAAAGGGGATAACTCTGTCGGTGAATTCTTCTCTGTTGCCCTGACCAACGGCACACAGCAGGCGGATACCGGTACCAAGATGATCCACATCGGCCGCAATACCAAATCCACAATTATCTCGAAAGGGATTTCCGCCGGGAGAAGCCAGAACAGCTACCGGGGACTGGTGAAGGTGCTGCCGGGGGCGGAAAACGCCCGTAACTTTACTCAGTGTGACTCAATGCTTATCGGCACAGAGTGCGGCGCACACACTTTCCCGTATGTGGAAGTGATGAATAACAGTGCGCAACTGGAGCATGAGGCCACCACCTCGCGTATCGGTGAAGACCAGCTGTTTTACTGCTTACAGCGCGGTATCAGCGAAGATGACGCCATCTCAATGATTGTAAACGGTTTTTGTAAAGATGTGTTCTCTGAGCTGCCGCTGGAATTTGCCGTGGAAGCACAGAAACTGCTGGCGATAAGCCTGGAACACAGTGTCGGTTAATCCATCAGAATCAGCGCCTGCGGGATAACCGGCGGGACGGAGTAGTACATTATGTTAAGTGTAAAAGATTTGCATGTCAGCGTGGAAGGTAACGAAATCCTCAAAGGGTTATCACTGGACGTGAAACCGGGGGAAATCCACGCCATTATGGGGCCGAATGGTTCTGGTAAAAGTACCCTGTCTGCCACACTGGCCGGCCGGGAAGAGTATGAAATTGACAGCGGATCCGTCACTTTTAAAGGTAAAGACCTGCTGGAGCTGGCACCGGAAGATCGTGCCGGTGAAGGCATTTTCCTCGCCTTTCAGTACCCGGTGGAAATTCCCGGGGTAAGTAACCAGTTCTTCCTGCAAACCGCAGTCAATGCAGTGCGCGAATATCGTGGTGAAGAGGCGCTGGACCGCTTTGATTTCGCTGATTTTATCGAAGATAAAATTGAGCTGCTGAATATGCCGCAGGATCTGCTGACGCGTGCGGTGAACGTCGGGTTCTCCGGCGGTGAGAAAAAACGTAACGATATCCTGCAAATGGCTGCCCTTGAGCCGTCACTCTGCATTCTTGATGAAACGGATTCCGGGCTGGATATTGATGCCCTGAAAACCGTGGCCAACGGCGTGAATCAGCTGCGCAGCCCGGAACGCGCCTTTATTATTGTCACTCACTATCAGCGCATCCTGGATTATGTGAAGCCTGACTTTGTTCATGTGCTGTATCAGGGCAAAATCATCAAATCCGGTGATTTCTCACTGGCGAAAAAACTGGAGGAGCAGGGATATGGCTGGCTTATTGACCAACAGTGAACGTGCGCTGAAACGCCGCGAAGTCAGTGAGCGCAATCTGGCCGCAATGGGGCGGATAGAACAGCTTATCGCGCAGCATCCACTCTCCGGGCACGCCGCGCAGCACTGGCAGCAGGCACAGAAAACCGGCTTCCCGGCCTTTCATCAGGAAGACTGGCATTATACGTCGCTGACACCATTGCTGGAGGCAGATTATCAGGATAAGACCGGAACACTGAACGTCTTACCGGAGGCGGTGCTGACCTCACTGAATGCATACCGCATAGTGCTGGTGGACGGTGTATTTGCGCCGCAGTGGAGTGATACTGATACAGGTGTGTTTGAGTTGTCAGTGGCTGACCGTCACAATGAATTCCCGGCACCGGTTAACGGCGAGATTTTCCTGCACCTGACTGAAAGCCTGGCGCAGACACCGTTAATTATCCGCGTGAAAGCCGGCGCACAGGCGGAAAAACCCCTGTACATCGTGAATATTTCAACGGCACATAATGATTCCCTGAATATGCGCCACAGCCGCTATCACCTCGATATCGGTGTGAATGCGGCTGTCTCTGTGATTGAGCACTTTATCAGCCCGGATGAACAATCAGCCCATTTCACCGGGGCGCGGATGACCGCGAACGTGGGAGAAAACAGTGATTTCCGCCATCTGAAACTGGGGTTTGAAAACCCGCAGGCGTACCATTTTGCCCATAATGATTTGGTGATCGCCGCCCATGCCCGTGTGGAAAGCACCAGTTTTCTGCTCGGCGGTAAACTGACCCGGCATCACACCAGCACACAGCTTAACGGCGAAGGTATTGTGCTGGCCATGAACAGCCTTGTGCTGCCGAAACACGGCGAAATCGCTGATACCCGCACGTACCTGGAACATAACAAAGGGTATTGTGAAAGCCGCCAGCGCCATAAAACCATTGTGATGGATAACAGCCGTGCGGTATTTAACGGCATGATTAAAGTGGCACCGCATGCACTGAAAACAGACGGCCAGATGACCAACAATAACCTGTTACTGGGCCGGAAAGCGGAAATCGATACCAAACCGCAGCTGGAAATCTATGCCGATGATGTGAAGTGCAGCCACGGTGCGACGGTCGGGCGGATTGATGAGGAACAGCTGTTTTATCTGCGCACACGCGGGATCGCGGAAAAAGCCGCGAAGCAGATGATCATCCTCGCGTTTGCTGCGGAACTGACTGATGCGATCAGCGATGAAGTCCTGAATAACGTGGTGATGGCGCGTATCCGTCAGTCGCTGGATCAGGGGGATAAACAGTAATGAGTTATTCAGCACAACAGCGGCGGGCAGACTTCCCGGTACTGGCCGGGGAGGTGAACGGCAAACCACTGGTCTACCTCGACAGTGCCGCCAGTGCCCAGAAACCTCAGCAGGTGATTGATGCGGTGAGTGATTTTACGGCTCACCATTATGCCGCGGTTCACCGCGGCATTCACACATTAAGTGCAGAGGCCACGGCCGCCACGGAAGCTGTGCGGCAGAAAGCGGCGGCGTTTATCAATGCGCCGCAGACGGAAGAAATTATTTTTGTCAAAGGTACCACGGAAGCCATCAATCTGGTGGCGGACAGTTTTGGCCGCGCATTCTGCAATGATGGTGACAATATCATTATCACGGAGATGGAACATCACGCCAATATTGTGCCCTGGTATATGCTGGCAGAGAGCGCGGGGATTGAAATCCGTGTATTGCCGATGGCGGATGACGGCACTCTGGTGCTGAGTAAACTGCCGGAACTGATCGATAACCGCACCCGTCTGCTGAGCTTTACCCATCTTTCTAATGTGCTCGGCACCGTGAACCCGGTGAAAGCGATTATTGCGCAGGCGCGTGAATTGAGCCGTGCTGCCGGGGGAGAACTGGCGGTGCTGGTGGACGGTGCTCAGGGCGCCATGCATCAGCCGGTGGATGTGCAGGCGCTGGATTGTGATTTCTATGCGTTCTCCGGCCATAAGCTGTACGGACCGACCGGCATCGGTATTTTGTGGGGACGCAAATCTCTGCTGGATAACATGCCACCCCGCGAAGGCGGCGGTGCCATGATCGCAGAGGTCAGCCTGACGAACGGTATTACCTATGCGGATGTACCGTGGCGTTTTGAGGCGGGAACGCCCAATATCCAGGGTATTATCGGCCTGGGAGCTGCGCTGGATTACCTGAATAACATCGGTATGGCGGAGATAGCCGCGTATGAACACACTCTCATGCAGTATGCGCTGACGCGGCTGGCAGAGGTGCCCGGCATTATTCTGTACGGCAATGCACTGCGGGAAGGGGTGATCGCCTTTAACCTCGGGACGCATCACGCTTTTGATACCGGCGCATTTCTGGATCGCTACGGCGTGGCTGTCCGCACCGGGCATCACTGCGCACAGCCGCTGCTGGCGCATTATGGTGTCAGTGCCATGTGCCGTGCCTCACTGGCGCTCTACACCACGGAAACGGATATTGATATACTGACGGACGCACTGAAACGTACCGCAAAACTGCTGGGTTAAGGATCCTGATGAAAATTACGCTGCCGGATCAGGCAAAATTACTGCGCAATTTCTCCCGTTGTCATGACTGGGAGGAACGTTATCTGTATCTGATTGAGCTGGGCGAAAAATTACCGGCGCTGACAGAAGCACAGCGGCAGCCGCAGTATAAAATATCAGGTTGCCAGAGTCAGGTCTGGATCATCATGCAGCAGGATGAGGAAGGGCGGGTCTGGTTCGCCGGTGACAGCGACGCCGCGATTGTCAAAGGCCTGGTGGCGCTGGTTATCGCGCTGTATCAGGGAAAAACGCCGGCGGAAATCCGTGAACTGGATATCGCACAAATCTTCTCGGAACTGGCACTTTCTGTCCATCTGACCCCGTCCCGTACTCAGGGACTGAACGCCATGGTCAGAACAATCATACAAAACACGCAGCAAATGAGATAAAACATCGTTCCCTTTTACTTACTCTGCTAATAATATATTACCTGGCGTGGCCGGAAAGCGGCCACGTATTTTTTTATACCATCAGCTGAGGATCTGGAATGAAACGAATTCTCCCGTTGCTGGGCGGGCTGTTGTTAGCGGTTACTGCGTTAACAGCCCGGGCAACCGAATATCAACTCCCTGCGGATAAGGGCCGGGTCATCGGTGAAAACGTCACCTATGTTGTGCCGGATGACGGACGCTCACTGGAAGCGATTGCCGCCGAATACGGTATCGGCCTGCTGGCGATGCTGGAAGCTAACCCGGGGACGGATCCGTATCTGCCGAAACCCGGCAGCGAACTGATTATCCCGTCACAACTGATCCTGCCGGATACCCCGCATCAGGGTATTGTGATTAACCTGGCGGAACTGCGTCTGTTCTATTACCCGCAGGGCACCAATACCGTACGGGTCTACCCTATTGGTATCGGTCAGCTGGGGCGTGATACCCCGGTTATGACCACCTCAGTTTCCCAGCTGATCAAAGATCCGACCTGGACACCAACCGCGAATATCCGCAAAGCCTATGCGGCTCAGGGGATCACCTTACCGGCAGTTATCCCGGCCGGCCCGGAAAACCCGATGGGGCTGTTTGCTCTGCGTCTGGCGCACGGTCGCGGTGAATACCTGATCCACGGCACCAATGCCGACTTTGGTATTGGTATGCGTGTCAGCTCCGGTTGTATCCGTCTGCGTCCGCATGATATTGAAGCACTGTTTAAAACTATTCCGAAAGGTACACGGGTTCAGATCGTGAATGAGCCGGTGAAATATGCCGTTGAACCGGATGGTCAGCGCTATGTGGAAGTACACCAGCCGCTGTCCCGTAATAAAAATGACGACCCGCAGACTATGCCGATTGCGCGTTCTGCCGGACTGACCAGCTTTATTCAGTCTCCGGATACCAACAGCGCCATCGTTGAGCAGGCGATTGCCCGCCGCTCCGGTATGCCGGTGAATGTCAGCCGTGATGCGGAGTATAAGCAGGAAGCGGCACCGGCAGAGAAAACCAACTTTGCACCGGTGGAAATGGATGAAGAAGCGGAAGTGAAGGCACTGAACCTGAAACCGGCCGATTTTGCACCGGGTCAGTTAACCCAGCCGGGTCCGATTGTCCGTGAGGAAAACAGCGCAGAGTAATATCGCTTTTACGCTGTGACAGATGAAAACCGCTTCCGTTGTGAGGCGGTTTTTTTACGCCCGGCATAAATCGCAGGCATAAAAAAATGGCGTAACATAATTTATGCTACGCCACCTGTTCTTCAGATCGTGATTACAAATTATTTTTTGTAAGAACGAACCTGGTTGTCTAAGCGCTGGTTAGCGCGTGCTGCTTCGTCTTTAGCCTGCTGAACATCAGCGCGGATTGCGTTAACGTCGTTGCTCAGTTGATCAACTTTGGCATTCAGCGTCTTAACGTCGTTGTCCAGTTGGTCAAATTTAGCGTTAGAAGAACAACCTGCTAATAATGCAGAAGCTAAAACTACAGCACCTAATACAATCTTAGAACGACCCATTTTAATACCCTCTAGATTAAAGTTAATCACCAAGTAGCAGTAATGATATTACACATTTCAATAGGGAAAGAGAATAGAAATTCAGCGTTTACAAAGATTATTTTCCTGAAACCGCAAAATAAATCAAAAAAAACGGCAATTGCGTAATTCTCAACCAAATAATCTGATGCGGAGACAGATACAGCAGTGCGGTATTATCCCGTATTCAGAAAGCGGCAATTATTCTGCGGCCCGTTGCTTCATTTCATGTTCCCCTACAGTTTAGAATAAAAAAAGCACCCGTGCAGCGGGTGCTCTCATTAATTCAGATAATGCTGAAAAATATTACAGTAATTGTACGGATGAGGTATTGGTGGTGCCGCTTGGTACTAACGCACCGGATACCATCACCACGATTTCACCGTTGGTGGCCAGACCGCTTTCCAGCGCGGCTTCGCGGCCGATACGGTAGAAATCATCGGTTGATAAGATTTCGTTCACCAGTTTGGTGGTCACACCTTTCACCAGCAGTAACTGACGGGCAGTGGTTTCGTTGGTGGTCAGCGCCAGAATCGGGGCTTTCGGGAAGTATTTACGGACAGACTTCGCGGATTTACCACCGGCGGTTGCCACAACAATCAGCGGGGCATCCAGGTTTTCTGACATTTCAACCGCACCACGGCAGACTGCTTCAGTCACACGCAGTTTTTTACCGGCCTGTAAATCGCCGAGACGGCTGTGCATCACGCGATCAGTACGCTCACAGATAGTTGCCATGATGCTGACAGCTTCAACCGGATATTTCCCTTTCGCACTTTCACCGGACAGCATAACCGCATCGGTACCGTCGAGGATGGCGTTGGCAACGTCACCGGCTTCCGCACGGGTAGGGCGCGGGTTTTTGATCATGGAGTCAAGCATCTGAGTCGCGGTAATGACCACTTTACGTGCAGTATTACATTTTTCGATCATCAGTTTCTGCGCGAAAATCACTTCTTCAACCGGAATTTCCACACCCAGGTCACCACGGGCAACCATGATACCGTCAGAGGCTTCGAGGATTTCATCGAAGTTGTTCATCCCTTCCTGGTTTTCAATCTTGGAGATGATCTGGATATGTTCGCCGCCGTTGGCTTTGAGGTGAGCACGGATTTCGTCCACATCGGCACGTTTACGGATAAAGGAGGCGGCAACGAAGTCAACATTCTGCTCGCAGCCGAAAATCAGATCCTGTTTGTCTTTTTCTGCCAGAGCCGGGAGGCCGATAGACACATTCGGCAGGTTAACCCCTTTGTTTTCACCGAGGTCACCGTTATTCAGAACTTCACAGATAACCTCTGTTGCGGTGGTTTCTTTGACACGCATGCCGATCAGACCGTCATCGACCAGAACGATATTGCCCGGTTTCAGATCCTGCGCGAAGCCCGCATAAGTGACGGCAACACGCTCATTGTTACCGATGACAGATTTATCCGTGGTAAAGGTAAAGGTCTGACCCGCCACCAGCGCGACATCATTGCCGCCTTCCAGTTTAATGGTACGGATTTCAGGGCCTTTGGTATCCAGTAAAATGGCTGCTTTCTTACCGGTACGCGCACAGACAGCACGCAGATTTTTGATGCGCTGACCATGTTCTTCGTAATCGCCGTGGGAGAAGTTCAGACGCATAACATTCATGCCGGCATCTAACAGTGCTTCGAGTTTCTCTTCTGATTCGGTTTTAGGTCCGATAGTACAAACAATTTTGGTCTTTTTCATGACAGCCCATCTACAGTTATTGAGAGTAAATAGTGAACAACCGCCTGTATTCACACCGCATGAGTAAGAACAGGCAATTGTCGTGATCCCCGGTTATTAAAATTAGTCGTTTTTGTAAAAAAACAGATTCAGTATAGCGTGTTTTTTATCACGCCTCTCTGTTTCAGTGCTTGTAAATCAGCAAGCTGAATCCATTCAACAACTACGCAGGCATTATAGAGGGTTATTAGTGTGATTTGAATCATAAAATCAGAAATAAATTAACATTCTTGCGGTAACGCAAGAAAACAGCTGTATTGATACGCAGAAGTACAATGAAAACAGAAGAGGGTAACTGACTGAAAATCGGATGAACTGAAAAGGGAGGTAAAACGGAACTGCTGAGAAATGGTGCGTCCAAGTGGACTCGAACCACCGACCCCCACCATGTCAAGGTGGTGCTCTAACCAACTGAGCTATGGACGCACTGTGTGAAAATTGCTTTGCGAAGTAAATGGTGCGTCCAAGTGGACTCGAACCACCGACCCCCACCATGTCAAGGTGGTGCTCTAACCAACTGAGCTATGGACGCATTCTTTAATATCTTCGCTGACAACGGGGACGAATATTAACGATCCGAACCGACTCTTGCAAGGGGAAAAACACATTTTCTTGTCCGACTGCTCGTATTTAATGCTATCGGACTGAAAACTGTGCATTTCCCCCGTCAAAAAGCCGTTAACGACCGGCGCGTTGCAGGATAAAACTGTCCGGCTGTTTCTGTAACCACAGGATCCGGCATGCCATACCGATGGCTGCGGCGGTTAATCCGATGATAAAACCGATCCAGAACCCGGCAGGGCCCATCGCCGGTACCACCAGATCTGTCAGTCCGAGAATATAACCGGACGGCAGGCCGAGGATCCAGTAAGCCGTAAAGGTGACATAGAAGATGGCGCGCGTGTCTTTATAACCGCGCAGCACACCGGCACCGATTACCTGAACGGAATCCGACAGCTGATAAATACCGGCAAACAGCATCAGGCCGGAGGCCATAATCACTACTTCCGGATTGTCGTTATACAGCAGCGCGATAGGTTCACGGAACAGCACAGTAAAGAGCGCCGTCACCGCCGCGATCATCAGCCCGACACCCAGCCCGGTATAGGCGGATACACGCGCTTTCTCCGTGGAACTTTTTCCGAGGTTAAAGCCGATACGGATAGTGGTGGCGATCCCCAGTGAAATCGGGAACATAAACATCAGTGAGCTGAAGTTCAGGGCAATCTGGTGTCCGGCCACCGCCGTGACACCTAATGGCGCAACCAGCAGGGCAACAATGGCAAACAGCGTGACCTCAAAGAACAGTGCCAGGGCAATCGGCAGGCCGAGCTGCGTGATCCGTTTCATTACCGCCCAGTCCGGCGGGGTAAAGCGGCTCTTCGGCTGCACATCACGCTGCGAACGGGCATGTTTCACATACCAGCGCATAAACAGGAACATTGCCCAGAACACGGAAGCGGTCGCGACACCGCACCCGACACCGCCGAGGGCAGGTGCGCCGAATTTCCCGTAGATAAAGATATAGTTGACCGGGATATTCACCAGCAGGCCGAGAAAACCAATTACCATCCCCGGTTTGGTTTTCGACAGTCCTTCACACTGGCTGCGCAGCACCTGATAAAACAGGTAACCCGGTGCCCCCCACATAATAGCGTGGGTGAATCCGACGGCTTTTTCAGCCAGGACCGGGTCAATATGCGGCATATTTTCAATAATGTAGCGGCTGTTATAGAGCACCGCGATGACCAGGACGGATAAAAATGCCGCCAGCCACATACCCTGGCGGATCTGATTGGCAATCAGCGGACGGCGGCCGGAGCCGTTGAGCTGCGCGACCACCGGGGTCAGCGCCATCAGCAGACCGTGGCCGAACAGGATAGCGGGCAGCCAGATGGAGGTACCGACAGCCACGGCGGACATATCTGTCGCACTGACTCTGCCGGCCATCACAGTGTCAACCACGCCCATCGCTGTCTGTGTAAACTGCGCGATAATAACGGGAATACCAAGAGCCAGCAAAGTACGCGCTTCTTTCAAATACTTCTGCACGTAATACACCTTATTTATTCTGATAAAAGGAGGAGGAAAGACTTTCCGGGATTCGTAACACATTTACCGGATCAGGCGGAAAAATCATTCTAGCGATTAATCAAATACAAGCCAATACAATTAAATGTGCGGGATGTAACGGGAAGGGCTGTTTAATTCTCTGTTTCAGGATAAACTGCATAAATCTATCCGAATACTGACTGGAGATCCGCATGTTTACCGGGATTGTACAAGGCAAAGGCCCCGTCGTCGCCATTGAAGAAAAAGAAAACTTTCGTACTCACACTGTGAAATTCCCGCCTGATATGCTGGCCGGGATAGAAACGGGCGCATCAGTGGCACATAACGGCTGTTGCCTGACAGTCACAAAAATAGACGGGGATTTAATCAGTTTTGATCTGGTTAAGGAAACCTTAAGACTAACCAATCTCGGCAGCATTAAAACCGGAGATGTGGTCAATCTGGAAAGAGCCGCTAAATACGGTGATGAAATCGGCGGGCATATTATGTCCGGTCATATTGTCACCACGGCGGAAATTGCCAAAATCTTTGTCTCTGAAAATAATTATCAGATCTGGCTGCGCATCGAAGATAAAGCCCTGATGAAATATATCCTGCATAAAGGCTTTGTCGGTATTGATGGTATCAGCCTGACTATCGGGGATGTGGTGAATAACCGTTTCTGTGTGCATCTGATTCCGGAAACCCGTGAGCGCACCACGCTGGGTAAAAAACGGCTGGGCGATAAAGTGAATATTGAGCTGGATCCGCAGACACAGGCCATTGTTGATACCACCGAGCGGGTGCTGGCGCAGAAAATGCAGCAGTTGCAGGAAAGCCTGACGCCGCCGGTGCCAATGGAAAAACCACAGGCCTGACTTTATTGAGATAAAAAAATCCGGTACTGATTTTTGTCAGACCGGATTTTTTATTGCGGATAGTTTATTGCGGATATGATATTCAGCGCGGAACGCGTAATCCGCCCTCACAACCCTGCGGGCTCCATAATATCTGCCATAGCTGGATATCACGGGCACGGAATGCACCGGCACAGGCGTTGAGATAATAGGTGAACATCCGCTTAAAGCGCGGTGTGTAATTATTTTCCAGTGACGGCCAGGCTGCCTGAAAACGGGAATGCCATGCCATTAGTGTCCGGTCATAATCAGCCCCGAAATTATGCCAGTCTTCCATTACTAATTTATTTTCACTGCTGTCGCCGATATTCTGCACAGACGGCAGACAACCGTTCGGGAAAATATATTTTCCGATCCAGGCATCCACATTCACTTTATTGCGGTTTGAACCGATGGTGTGCAGTAAAAATAAACCGTCCGGTTTCAGATTGCGTTTGACCACATCAAAATAGGTGGCGTAATTTTTCGGCCCGACGTGCTCAAACATCCCGACAGACACAATCCGGTCATATTGCTCATGCAAATCGCGGTAATCTTCCAGGATAATATTTACGTCAAGATCCTTACAACGCGCCTGAGCATATTTTTGCTGCTCAGCGGAAATGGTCACACCGGTCACCGACACACCGAAATGTTTCGCAGCATACGCCGCCAGTCCGCCCCAGCCGCAGCCGATATCCAGCAGTTGCATACCCGGTTTCAGCTGTAATTTTTCACAGATGAGATGCAGTTTCTGTTCCTGCGCCTTCGCCAGATTGGCGGGGTCATCACTGAGACCTTTCCAGTAGCCGCAGGAATACTGCATATACGGGTCGAGCATCAGCTCAAACAGGTCATTACCCAGATCATAATGTTCTTCGCCGACAATCCGCGCCCGTTTTTTGGTTTGCAGATTACGCAGACGAGCCATGGCGATTTTTATAATATCGTTGATATTCTGCGGCAGTTTATTTTCCAGCCCAGCGCGTAACACCCGCTGAAAGAAAATATCTAACCGCTCACAGTCCCACCAGCCATCCATATAGCTTTCACCCAGTCCCATAGAGCCCTGCTGCAAGACCCGTTTAAAGAACTGCTGGTTATGCACCTGAATATCGAAAGGGCGGGAACCATTAATCTCAATGCCGGCTTCGTCTAAAAGATCGGAGGCAATCCGCTGCCAGGAGTCGGCAGGCGTTTTTTGATTTTCGACACAATCAGAACTCATATTATCTCCAATTTTTATCAAAGCGGGATTCTGAGTGCTTTATTTATGACGTTTTGCGCGGGAACAACAGAACCGGTGTAATTGGCCGTCATCGGGTGACAGTCTGCGTATTAACGTGATCGTTAAAACAAAAACAAAGCTCAAAATCCGGATTTAAAACGAATTGTCAGAAAAGTATAGGAGCCTGAAATTAAAATTCAATGACAAAAAAGGCCGTACCTGAGTACGGCCTGTAATTAGGAATATTCTTAATAGGAGGTGCAATCTATTGATTTTGTTCCGCAATAGTCACGGAGGTGCGCGAAGGGCGGCGCTGGATAATATAACCGCCGATGGTCAGTATCACCGTTGCCGCCATCACTGCTGTGGTGGAGAGCAGTGGCTCATGCATCAGGGCAGAAACGAGGAAACTGATCGCGGAGCATAAACCGAGCTGAATGGCATTCTGTAATGCTGCTGCTTTACCGCTGTGTTCCGGGTAAACCGCCAGGGCGTTTGATACCGCAATCGGGTAAGACGCGCCATTCATTGCTGCCATAAAGCAGAACGGGATCAGGATCGCCACCAGTGACGGGTTACCGAATTTTGCCATAGCATACAGGCCCACCATACTGACGGCGTAACCGGCCAGCAGGAACGGTAATAATGTTTTGCCGTTAATCCGCGACAACAGGGCACGGCAGCCGTAGCCCCCGACCATAAAGGCGATAGTCTGCGGAATGTAGCTCAGACCGATATCATTCGGGTTATAACCCATATCGCGCAGAATAAACGGCGAACCGGTCAGCCAGGCAAAGAAACCGGCGCTGCACGCGGCATAAATCAGCACGTTACCGCTGTAAACCGGGGATTTCAGCAGACGGAAGAAGGAAATTTTCTGTTTTTCCGTTTTGACCGCATCCGGCGCGATATGATGCTTTTCTTTCAGCATCAGGGTCGGGATCAGCACCAGCAGGGTGATACCGCCGAGCACGAGGAAAATTTCATGCCAGCCGCCGTGGTTGAGCAGCCATGCGCCCAGTAACGGTGCCAGTGCCGGAGAGAGTGCCACCAGCGGCATAATTGCGGCGAAAACACGCTGTGCGCGGTGATCGTCATAACGGTCGATAACCAGCGCCTGCCAGGTGACAGCGGCAGAGCAGACACTGACGGCCTGTACAAAACGCAGTAATAATAACTGGGCAGGGGTGGAAACCCAGACCATGGCCAGACAGCTCAGGGCAAACAGGCTCAGGCCCATCAGCAGAACCGGCTTACGGCCGATTTTATCGGAGAGCGGTCCCCATAACAGCTGACCGATGGCAAAACCGACCAGGAAGATACTCAGACTGGCGCTGATTGCGCTGGCTGTGGAGTTCAGAGAGTCCTGCATCATACCGAATGCAGGCAGATACATATCAATCGCGAGATAACCCAGCATGCTGAGTCCGGCGAGATAAAAGAGAAAGCCGCGGGAAGGCGATTTATTGACAGTCACAGAGAAATACCTGAATGTTAAATAAGTGTAATGCGTGAGTTAGTATTTTAACTATTCGAGTTTTCCCTTGTAAAACGTTATTATTTGCACACTGCTGTGAAATTTTTTGAAAGGAAGGATTATGTGGTCAGAATATACGCTGGATGTGGTGGATGCTGTGGCGCGGACAGGCAGTTTCAGTGCGGCGGCAGAGGAACTGCACCGGGTGCCTTCTGCCATCAGCTACAGTGTCCGCCAGCTGGAAGAGTGGCTGGCGGTTCCGCTGTTTGAACGGCGTCACCGCGATGTTGAACTGACACCTGCCGGGGCGTTGTTTGTCAAAGAAGCGCGTGATGTCATCAAAAAAATGAAATCCACACGTCACCAGTGCCAGATGATTGCCAACGGCTGGCGCGGACAATTCAGCATCGCCGTTGACTGTATCGTAAAACCGGAACGGATAACGCGACTTCTGCTGGATTTTTATCATCATTTCCCGGATATCGAGTTGTATATTTATCCGGAAGTGTTTAACGGGGTGTGGGATGCGCTGGTGGACAGACGGGTGGATGTGGCAATCGGTGCGACACGCGCATCCCCTATCGGCGAGCGCTATAATTTCCGCGATATGGGCTTTATGCCGTGGCGTGCGGTGGTCAGTCCGGATCATCCGCTGGCCTCTGCCGGTCATGTCCTGACCAATGAGGAGATGGTGCCGTACCCGAGTTTGTGTCTGGAAGATACCTCACGTTCTCTGCCGAAACGCGATACGTGGGCACTGGATAATCAGCGCCGCCTGGTGGTGCCGGACTGGGATCGCGGGATTGCCTGTGTGGAATCGGGATTGTGTGTGGCAATGATGCCGGCACACCGCGCCGATCCGCTGATTAAAGAGGGGCGGCTGACAGCGCTGAAGATAGAGCAGCCGTTGCCGGACAGCCCGTGCTGTATCACCTGGGTAGATAAAGATACCTCTCCGGCACTGAGCTGGCTGCTCGATTATCTCGGGGACAGCAACACGCTCAATGCCGAATGGCTGCGCTGATCCTCAGCGGCGGTAATCGATAAACGGACCATCCGCTACAGAGCGGCGTTCCACCAGGCGCGGATGCACCTCAATGGTCTGCGCATCTTCGCGTTTGTTGACGATGCGGTCGAGCAGCATGGTCAGTGCCATTTGTCCCAGCCGCTCTTTCGGCTGGTGGATGGTGGTCAGGGCAGGGGTAAAGTAACGGGCGTTACGGATATTGTCATACCCGATCACAGAAATATCCTGCGGCACGCGCAGACCCATTTCATCAGCCGCGCAAATTGCGCCCATCGCCATAGCATCACCGCCGCAGAATACCGCTGTCGGGCGCTGTTTGCCGGATAAAATCTGTGTCATGGCCTGATAACCGGAATCCGGTTCAAAATCGCCCTGGACAATCCATTCATCGCGCACCGTAATACCTGCTTCTTTCATTGCTTTGCGGAATCCTTCCAGACGGTTGCCGCCGGTGTTCCGCTCAAGCGGCCCCGGAATAACCGCGATATCGCGGTGACCGCGTTCAATCAGATAACGGCCGGCGAGATAACCGCCGTGCAGGGCGTTATCAATGATCGCATCGGTGAAATCCCCGCGCGCTTTGCCCCAGTCCATCACCACCATCGGGATATTGCGGTAGCCTTCCAGCATGGCAATCAGCTGATCCGGGTACTCTGAACACATCACCAGCAGACCATCGACACGTTTCTGTGCCAGCATCGCCAGGTAGGCTTTCTGTTTGTCAGGATTATTGTGAGAGTTGCACAGCACCAGGGTATACCCTTTGCTGTAGCAGCTGTTTTCCACCGCCTCAATCACTTCCGCAAAATACGGCGCTTCACTGGAGGTGGCCAGCAGCCCGATGGACTTGGTGTTATTGACTTTCAGACTGCGCGCCACGGCGCTCGGTGAATAGTGCAGTTCTTTGATAGCAGCCCAGACAGCCGCCTTCGTTTCTTCCGCAACGAAACGGGTATTATTAATGACATGGGAGACGGTTGTGGTGGAGACGCCCGAGCGTTTAGCCACATCTTTAATCGTTGCCATGATGAAAACAACTCCTGACCTGCCGGTCTGTATTTTATTATTCGGTTAATCGATTGCTATTATAGTGCCATTATGCGGTAACAATAGAAAAATTTCTGTAAAAACAGGCATTGTTGTCTGATCCGGGTCAAAAGTAAAAAATATTACCTGTGCTATGGTTATTGATATGGTCAGCTATTCGGGTTTTCCGGTCAGACCATCCGTTTTAATTAATTTGATGATTCAGGATGTCAGGTAATCATCATCAGGTCACTAAGCAGCTATTTTGGAGATAAGAATGGATACAGATCTGAAATATGGTTTGTCAACCGCGGTTGCAGCACTGGTTATGATCGTATTATTTGCAACAATGCTTTTCTGATTCACCCCTTACAGTACAAAAGGGCGGAAAATTCCGCCCTTTTTTGATCAACTGTATTGTGTTACCGGATAATGTGTTTCCGGATTACGCCAGGTTTTCTTCCGCAAATTTCCAGTTCACTAATGCCCAGAAGTTTTCCAGGTATTTAGGACGGGCATTACGGTAGTCGATATAATAAGCGTGTTCCCAGACATCAACGGTTAAGATTGGTTTGTCGTTACCGCTGACCGGGGTTGCCGCGTTAGAGGTATTGACGATAGCCAGGCTGCCGTCTGCTTTTTTCACCAGCCATGTCCAGCCGGAACCGAAGTTTTTCACTGCGGAATCGGTAAACTGCTGTTTGAATTCGGCAAATGAACCGAACGCTTTGTTAATCACGTCAGCAATTTTACCGGTTGGTTCGCCACCGGCATTTGGTGCCAGGCAGTGCCAGTAGAACGTGTGGTTCCAGACCTGAGCAGCGTTATTGAAGATACCGGCATCAGAGGTTTTGATAATCTCTTCCAGTGATTTACCTTCAAATGCGGTGCCTTTGATCAGGTTATTCAGATTAACCACATAGGTGTTGTGGTGTTTGCCGTAGTGGTATTCCAGTGTTTCTTCAGAAATATAGGGCGCTAATGCATTTTTTGCATAAGGCAGTGCAGGTAATTCAAACGACATTGCATTCTCCTTGTTAAGGTTAAATCAGTAACCTCATCACAGACGGGTTACTGTTATTATTCTGCGAATTATCTTAACAAGTTTTGTCATAAAAAACAGCGTGAAATACCGGGGGGGTGTTATTCACATGGTGAAAGACAAAATCGCCCACAGAATGATATCCGTGATAATAAAGGCGATAAGCAGGGTGTACAGCTTATGGCGGCAGATCCAGTTATAATAGCGTTTCATTCTGTCTTCCCCGTATGACTGCGGAATCTTAAATATAACGGGTTTACCGGCTGAAATCCGCGCAAATTTAACAATTTTACAGAAAGCGTGACAACGACCGCCGTTTGTCAACCGGCCGCAGACCCTTTACAATCTCCGCTATGACAAAAGTACAAGAATGATCACGATGCTGGCAGACTATATTTCCCGCGCGATACAAAACCATACTGATTGCAATGTTATTTGTGACCATTATCAGAAAGATGAGCTCTCTGAAGTGATCCGGCGGGTCCGCAAATGGCAGTTCCGCGATGGTATTGAGCTGATGTGCAGTGAAGAGATAGAAACTACCGTGCAGACCGGTGACGAACAGTGCCCGGAACAGTGGATTGTCTGGACGGTCACGGGGGATAAAGCGAAAACAATTTCTCCGCGGCACAAAGAATTTTTCAGTCTGTGCCAGCAGGGTTACTGGCTGAAAATGCAGCTGGCCTGACGTGCCGGATACAATCCTGAAAATTACCGGTATAATTACCTGCAATATTAAACTGATTCAGAAAAGACAATGACAAAACTCACATTACAAGAGCAGATGCTGAAAGCCGGACTGGTGACCAGCAAAAAAATGGATAAAGTCCGCAGAACAGCAAAAAAATCACGCGTTCAGGCCCGTGAGGCCAGAGAAGCGGTGGAAGAGAATAAAAAAGCGCAGCTTGAGCGCGATAAGCAGCTGAGTGAGCAGCAAAAACAGGCTGTTTTATCCAGGGAATATAAAGCTCAGGTGAAGCAGCTGATTGAAATGAACCGGATTATTATTTCAAAAGGCAGTATTGATTTTAATTTCACCGACAATAACGTAATTAAAAGCATTACGGTGGATAAAACCACACAGTCTCAGCTGATCAGCGGCCGTCTGGCGATTGCCCGGTTAAGCACGGAAAACAGCAGTGTCAGTGAATATGCCATTATCCCGGCTATTGTTGCGGATAAAATCACACAGCGTGATGCGGAACGCATTGTATTAAATAATGCACTGGCGCAGGACGAAGCGGATGAAGACGACCCGTATGCTGATTTTAAAATCCCGGATGATTTGATGTGGTGATCCGCATCTGCCTGCTTTCCCTGTTCAGAACGGGCAGGGGCTGCGGGCAGTTACCGGTTCGCCGCTGACCGGATGCACAAAATCCAGCTCCCCGGCGTGCAGCATCAGCCGCGGAATATTTTCTGTGCCCGGCAATAATTTCCCGCCATAGAGATCACACCCCAGAATCGGACGGCCCAGATACTGACAATGAATGCGGAGCTGATGCGTGCGGCCGGTTTCCGGTGTCAGTGTCACCCGGGTTACCGGCAGAGAGAACCCGTCCTCAGTTTCATAATAAAAACGCTCAGTCACCTGATAATGTGAACGGGCCGGTTTCCCCCGGACAGCACATATCGTCATGCGCGGAAACAGCGCCGGATCTTTGGTAATCGCCGCATCAATTATTCCTTCATTCTCATTCAGATGCCCGCACAACAGGGCACTGTAACCTTTCTGCACAGTCCGTTCACTGAACTGACGGCAAAGCGCGGCATTGATGGTTTTGTTACGGGCCACCAGCAGCAGCCCGGAGGTGCCGAAATCCAGCCGGTGTACCAGTGTGCAGCCGGGAAACAGCTGTACCAGCCGGTAATGCACGGAATCCAGATTCTGTGGATTCTTTCCCGACAGACTGAGAAGGCCGGCAGGTTTGTTAATCAGCAGCAGGTGTTCGTCCTGATACAGAATATCGATCTGTTCCGGGCACGGCGGGGCGATAAAGGTATCGGTAATGTCAGACATCGGGTTATCCGGGTAAAAAGCGGAAGGGAATAATAACCAATTTTCAGTACAGTGGCGAATCATGTTGTCCGGTTATCCTATTGCGTAATTCTGCGGAATGATCAACGCTTATTATTAGTATTAATACGCAGAGGTTGTGTTATGCGCAGATTTACACAGGTATGCAATGCTGTATTGGTTATCACCGGACTTTTAGCGGTGCCGCTTTCATCTTATGCTGACCCGGGAAACGGCAAAGGGCATGGCAATCCTCACGGACAGTCCAAAAAACAAGGACATAAAGGCAACGGAAAAGAGAGCAGGGAGTTTGCGGATTCCGGCAACGGGATATCGCTGACACTGACTTACGGAGATGCGCGGAGAATTGCACTGGGAAGCGGATTGACCGGATACAGTGCGTTGCCGCCGGGAATAGCCAAAAATCTGGCCAGAGGAAAACCACTGCCGCCGGGTATTGCAAAGAAAGCGGTTCCTGCCTCTATGCTTGAGCAATTACCGCATTATCCGGGGTATGAATGGCGTATCGCCGGTAACGATTTAGTACTTATTGCGGTGAGTACCGCAATTGTCACATCAATTATTAATAATGTTTTTGATTAAGATATTAGCTTTATAGTTATAACGCCCCATAATGATGCGGGGCGTTATTTATATATGTTTATCTCATGCCGGACGGGTAAAGGCCAGCAGGGCACCGACCAGCATAAATAATGATCCGAACACTTTATTCATGGCGCGGGTCTGTGCCGGGCTTTTGATAAACACCGCGATTTGCCGTGCCAGTACGGCATACCCTGTCATGACAATAATATCAGCGGCAACGGTGGTGACACCCAGAATCAGATACTGCATCAGCTGAGGCTGGTGCGGCATAATAAACTGCGGAAACAGCGCCGCGAGAAAAACAATGCTTTTGGGGTTCGAGATATTCACCAGTACGCCATTCTGATACAGCTTTTTGCGTGACAGCGTTGCCGCCTGTGCACTCAGCTCAATAGTTCCCGCTGCCCGCCACTGGCGGATCCCCAGCCAGATAAGATAGGCCGCTCCTGCCCATTTCAGTATTTCAAAAGCAAGAACCGATTGTGACAACAATGTCCCCAGCCCGACACCGACCAGGATAATCAGCATCATCAGGCCGGTCTGCAACCCGGCAATGGCCGCAATCGCGCCCCGGTAGCCGTGATTGACAGAGGTCGTCATGCTGTTAATGGCACCTGCGCCGGGAGACAGACTGACAATAACGGATGTCATCAGATAGGCAAACCACCACTCAAAGGTCATTTTCAGCTCATCAGATTGTTAACAGAATATAATGTGCGGATTATGGCATTACCGCGTAAGATAAAAAATGACGGCGGTCTTGTTTATCAGAGGAAAATACCGTAAATGACGGATGTAATGACCGGTTTTTGCCGCGGCGTATTCAGCTGAAAATACACCGGATTGATCTCTCTGCCCGATTTTAACAGTATGTTAAAACCAATATCGCTTTGCAGTGAAAAGTGGTATTCTGCGGGTAAGTTAACACCGGTACTAACCGATCTGAAGTGAAGGACGTTTTACATGACGACGACTATTGAAAAAATCGAACGCCAGATTAAAGAAAACCCGATTCTGCTGTATATGAAGGGCTCTCCGAAGCTGCCGAGCTGCGGTTTTTCCGCACAGGCTGTGCAGGCGCTGGCTGCCTGTGAAGAGCGTTTTGCTTATGTGGATATTCTGCAGAATCCGGATATCCGTGCTGAATTACCAAAATACGCTAACTGGCCGACGTTCCCGCAACTGTGGGTTGACGGTGAGCTGGTCGGCGGCTGTGATATCATTATGGAAATGTTCCAGCGCGGTGAATTACAGCCACTGATTAAAGAAACCGCAGCAAAATACCGGACTGAAAACGAAGAATAATCACGTCCCGTACTGTTTAGAAAAGCCCTGCAGTGTCACCGCTGCGGGGCTTTTGCTTTTCTGATGGCGGTGAAATGAAAGTTGTCCGGGCTGTTATTTTCTAGAGTAGGGGCGTTAATTACACAGAAAGGAAAAAAAATGCAGCCAACATCAGCAGGACAAAATGTTATTTTAACCGGGTATATTTCATACAGCGGGCCGGGACCTGCGCTTGGTACACTGACTGAAGATACGGCAGCAAGAGTCCCCGGGCTGGCTGAGCGATTCAGCGGCATTTGCAACAGCGTGGCAGATTTTTTTATGTCAGCAAAAGGGAAAGTGAATAACTCACTGCATCAGTTAGGTGACCGGATAAAAAATATCTCTTTCTGTTGCGAAAAAACGGAAATACGAGCGGAAACGCCGCCCCCGCCTGTGCAGATTCCGTTGTTTTCTCAGATTTTACTTGAGTCAGCAAAAGAATGTCTGCCAAAGCATCTGGATATACTGGCAGGTAAACTTGAGAATAACGAACCTCTGCAACCGGACATGCTGGTAAGTATCTCTGGTGGTCCGCTGAGGGGGATTATTACCCAGCTCAGTTCCATAAACGGGAAAATATATGAACCGGGTTCTGAAGGTATCCGTGAAGAATCGGGAAATCTGCTGAGAAAGGAAGTGGCTCAGGAGGAATTCTCTCAGCTTGGCAGTATCGCTGATTTGGGCAAAGCAAAAGAGTATCTTGCCAGACCGGGATTTGAAGCGATATTCCGTGAAAGTGTTGGTCAGGTGATATCCGAAATCCGCGGGAAAATCCTTCCGGAACTGATGAAACTTTAATCAGCGGATATATTGCCCGCATTAATGACAATATAGCGAAAAACGCCACCCTGACGGTGGCGTTTTCTCACTGATTACTGTCTGCCGCCGGCGGCCAGCCGCCCAGTTTCTTCCAGCGGTTGACGATGTCACAAAAGAGCAGGGAGGTACGGTCGGTATCATAAGCCGCACCGTGGGCTTTTTTGCTGTCGAACGGGATACCTGCGGTGATACAGGCTTTTGCCAGAATGGTCTGGCCCAGAGACAGTCCGCTTAATGCGGCGGTATCAAAGGTGGCAAACGGATGAAACGGATTGCGTTTCAGTCCGCAGCGTTCTGCCGCTGCCATCACAAAGCTGTGATCAAAATTTGCATTGTGCGCCACGATAATCGCCCGCTTGCAATCCGCATCTTTCATGCCTTTGCGGACCATTTTGAAAATGGCATGCAGCGCTTCATATTCTGTTACCGCATTACGCTCCGGGTCGGCCGGATTAATACCGGTAAATGCCAGAGCGGCGGGATCAAGGTTTGCACCCTCAAAAGGCTGCACATTAAATTCAAGCCGCTGATCCGGCATCAGCCAGCCGTTGTTATCCATTTTGACGGTAATGGCGGCAATTTCCAGCATCCCGTCCGTTCTGGCATTAAAACCGCCGGTTTCAACATCAATAACGACAGGATAATAGCCGCGGAAACGTGCGCTCAGAGTATTGTGATTTTGATTTTCAGACATGGGACTCTTAATTAAACAAACAAAACGCACTATTCTAGCGCGGCTTGCCGGAGGGAGAAAGGGCTGAGCCGGAAAAGAAGGATCGTTCGGATCCTTCTTACGGAGTCACTCAGTTACCGAGAGCAGCCCCGGCACTTTTATTTTCAATTAATTCAATCTTATAGCCGTCCGGGTCTTCCACAAACGCGATAATAGTGGTACCGCCCTTAACCGGACCGGCTTCACGGGTCACATTCCCGCCCGCCTTGCGGATAGCATCACAGGTCGCCGCGACATCATCCACGCCGAGTGCGATATGGCCGAATGCCGTTCCCATCTCATAGGAATCCGTGCCCCAGTTATACGTCAATTCGATAACAGAGCCTTCACTTTCGTCACTGTAACCCACGAAAGCCAGAGAATATTTATATTCCGGGTTTTCACTGGTGCGCAGTAAACGCATGCCGAGAACCTTAGTGTAAAAATCGACAGAACGTTGCATATCACCCACGCGGAGCATGGTATGGAGTACACGCATAAAGTAACCTCTCAGAGTGCTTTCAGTTATTTATCAGTAATGGCTCACACTATAACGTGATAATTGACTACAATTCAAATTATCAGGATGCTGATGGTTACAGGATAACCATTACCTGTCCGGCAGGGCATCAGACAAAAGGACATCAGCCGATGGCAGAACAACTTCACTTTTTTGATATCCCTTCACCTTGTGTGGGAATATGTCAGATGAATGAAAAAGGCTACTGCCGGGGATGCTACCGGAGCCGTGATGAGCGTTTTCAGTGGCTGTCACTGAGTAACGCACAAAAAGAAAATGTGATTCGGCTGTGCCGTCAGCGTCGTTACAGAGCCGCAAAAGGGGACTCACCACCGGAAGCGCCATCCGGACAGCTGGATTTATTTTAAATAAATAATTATAAATCTATATATTAGACATGAATTAATGTATGGATGTTATTTAGCACAAAGGATTTATGTTGCAGATAAATAATATTTTTAAGTTCATCTTTATTTATAATCAAGAATGAAATTATATAAATTAAATATAAAATTACCGCCTTATCCATCATGGCGATGATGTTTCATTAACTCACTGTTTAATATTGAAAATATCATATATCAATTATTTTTTGTTAAAAATAAAATGGTGGTTATGTAAAAAAATATAGATCCGTTCAGTGATGATCGCTATTCTTAATGTGAAACAAGTTCATCAGCTTAATCAATTAAATTTGTATAAAAAGCTAATTATTTCGTGCCTATTAAATTGACTATGACATAAGCATGAACTGTTTTTGTCACACAGCAATATTGCGTCCGCTGTTAATAAACACCGCAGCGCTGCGCTTCTTTTTTCGGGTGATTGAAAGACATGATGGCGTGTATATGCGTCCGTACCGTATTCACATAAGGAGAAATTTGTGGAGTTAACATTGGGATCAGACTTAGCGAGGTTAGTGCGGATTTGGCGATCACTGATTGACCACCGGCTCAAACCACTGAAACTCACACAGACACACTGGATTACACTCTACAATATCAGCCTGCTGCCGCCGGATCAGTCTCAGATTCAGCTGGCAAAAGCGATTGGTATTGAACAGCCGTCGCTGGTCCGCACGCTGGATCAGCTGGAAGAAAAGCGGTTAATCACACGACATATCTGTATTAATGACCGCAGAGCGAAACGGATTAAACTGACGGAGGAATCAGAACCTTTTATTCGTGAGGTGGACGCGGTAATTGAAAAAACACGGCGTGAAATTCTGGGCGGGATCACGCAGGATGAATTATATACGCTGGCGGAGATTGTCAGAAAACTGGACAATAATATCGTACAGTTGCACAACCGTAACTGACGGCAGGTAATAAAAAAGGCGAAACAGTTGTTTCGCCTTTTGCCGGTAAACCGTGAAAATTAACGCGGAGATACGGTATAGGTTGAACCGGATTTCGCGATACGGACACGCTGACCGACGGAGAACGGGGTTTTACCTTGTTTCTGTACAACAACAATGATTTCGCCGTTATCCTGTTTCAGTTCCAGCTCAACACCGGAAGTGTTGTTCATTGCTGCCTGAACGTTCTGGCCTGCAACACCACCAGCAATTGCACCTGCTGCGGTAGCCAGGGTCTGACCGGTGCCGCCGCCGACAGTGCTGCCTAAAATACCACCCAGAATTGCACCACCGGCCGCACCGAGGATATTTTCGTCACTGCCGCCCTGGATAGTTACCGGACGGGCGCTCATCACTGTACCATAGGTAACGGTCTGAACACGTTTCGCCTGGTCTGCACTATAAGTGTCACCACTCAGTGTGTCCATATTCACACAACCGGAAAGGGCCACGACGGCAAATACACCGACGAGAAAACGCTTATACATACTTAACTCCTGATTATTGTATTCACAGATTCAGATGTGTTCATTATCTGTAGTGTAATATCTTATCTATTATCGCAGAATAATTTAGCATTAAAAACGTTTTATTTTCATCTTCATTAGGAACAGCTTAAAGCGAAACGTTCCGGCGGCAAGGTAAATCCTCTTATTTCACAAATGTGAAGCGTGCATCAGAATGAGGATTAAGTGGGGTCACGGTACGAAAAGGGGTGAATCTGCGGAGCGCCCTGATTATAGTAGTCACACGGAATATGAATACTATATTTTTATCAGACGGTTATTGATTAAAAGGAACAGGTTATGCGTTCGGGACGTTATATCGGCGTGATGTCAGGAACCAGCCTTGACGGGGTGGATGTTGTTCTGGCTGCGATTAATGATTCAGTGGTGGCGCAGCAGGCGGCGTATTCGCATCCGTTTCCGCACGCGCTGAAAAAGCGCATACTGGCGGTATGTCAGGGACAGCAGACGACACTGTCAGAAATCGGCCGTCTGGATTATGAACTGGGCACACTGTTTGCTGACGCTGTCGGCGGGCTGCTGGCACAAACCCGGCTGAATCCGCAGGATATTGCCGGCATCGGCTGTCACGGACAGACCGTCTGGCATGAGCCGGACAGCGAAACACCTTTTACCATGCAGCTCGGGGATAACAACAGGGTTGCCGCGCTGACCAATATCATGACAGTCGGGGATTTCCGCCGCCGTGATATGGCTTACGGCGGGCAGGGCGCGCCGCTGGTGCCCGCCTTTCATCAGGCGGTGCTCGGTGTGGCGGATGAAAAACGGATTATCCTGAATATCGGCGGGATCGCTAATATCACCACACTGATTCCGGGGGCGGAGGTCAGAGGGTATGACACCGGACCGGGCAATATGCTGATGGACAGCTGGACATGGCGGCACCGTGCCGAGCCGTATGATAAAGACGGTGAATGGGCGAAAAGCGGGCACGTTAATCAGGACTTACTGGCACAGATGCTGAGTGATCCCTATTTCCGCCGTCCGGCACCGAAAAGTACCGGGCGTGAATATTTCAATATGCAGTGGCTGACCACACAACTGGATAATTTCCCCGGCCTGAAACCGGAGGATGTGCAGGCGACCCTGCTGGTACTGACCACTGTCAGTATCAGTGAGCAGGTTACGCTGTGCGGCGGCTGTGAGCGCCTGCTGGTATGCGGCGGCGGTGCACGCAATCCGCAGATTATGGCGCAGTTATCCGCACAGTTGCCGGGCACTGAAGTCAGCCCGACCGATAAGTACGGCCTGAGCGGCGATGATATGGAAGCTCTGGCATTTGCCTGGCTGGCGGCGCGGACACTGGCCGGTGAACCCGGTAATCTGCCGTCTGTCACCGGCGCAGACCGGGAAACCGTATTGGGCGCGGTATATCCTGTTATCCGCCGGCAGCCGTAATAAAAGACAACACAGTTTCAGTTATTAAAAAGAATAAGAGGATAAAAGGCATGTCAGATGAGTTTACTGACGTTGCGGATCTGCGACGTGAATACACCAGAGGGGGCTTGCGCCGCCGTGATCTCAGCGACGACCCGCTGGAAATGTTCGAACGCTGGCTTAAACAGGCGTGTGAGGCAAAACTGACCGACCCGACTGCGATGTGTGTGGCGACCGTGGATGAAACCGGCCAGCCGTATCAGCGTATTGTGCTGCTCAAGCACTTTGATAAAGACGGGCTGATTTTCTACACCAATATGGGCAGCCGCAAGGCGCAGCATCTGGCAAAAAATCCGAAAATCAGTGTGCATTTCCCGTGGTACAGCCTGGACAGACAAGTCTGTTTCCTCGGCGAGGTGGAGCGCTTATCCACACTGGAAGTAGTAAAATATTTCCACAGCCGGCCGAAAGACAGCCAGATTGCCGCATGGGCATCTCAGCAATCCTCACGGATTTCCGCACGCGGTATTCTGGAAGGCAAATTTCTTGAGCTGAAACAGAAATTTAAGCAGGGTGATGTTCCGCTGCCGAGCTTCTGGGGCGGTTTCCGGATTAAATTCAGTTCTGTTGAGTTCTGGCAGGGCGGTGAACACCGTCTGCATGACCGCTTCCTGTACACCCGTACCGCAGACGGCTGGGATATTGACCGCCTCGCGCCGTAACCGGTTGTTGTCAGAATTTCTTCAGTAAAATCATTTTAATTGCTGGCACTTCACGGAGTGCCGCTTTATGCTATAGCCTTCATATTTCCAATCCACTATTTTTGCATAGACAAAACAGAACTGACGGAGTCATTGATGTCTGGTACGAACCTGATAAAACAACTGCAAGAGCGGGGCCTCATTGCCCAGGTTACGGATGAAAAAGCGTTAGCAGAGAGACTGGCGCAGGGCCCGATCTCCCTCTATTGCGGTTTCGATCCGACCGCTGACAGCTTGCATTTGGGCCACCTGGTTCCGTTGCTGTGCTTAAAGCGTTTCCAGTTAGCCGGGCACCGTCCGGTGGCACTGGTCGGTGGGGCCACGGGGCTGATTGGCGACCCGAGCTTTAAAGCAACGGAACGCAAACTGAATACACAGGATACGGTTCACGGCTGGGTGGATAAAATCCGTCAGCAGGTTTCCCCGTTCCTCGATTTTGACTGCGGTACGAACAGTGCTATCGCGGCAAACAACTATGACTGGTTCGGCTCGATGGATGTGCTGACCTTCCTGCGTGATATCGGTAAACACTTCTCTGTGAACCAGATGATCAACAAGGAAGCGGTTAAGCAGCGCCTGAACCGCGATGATGTCGGTATTTCATTCACCGAATTCTCTTACAACCTGTTGCAGGGTTATGACTTCGCCCGTCTGAATAAAGATCACGGCGTTGAGCTGCAGATCGGCGGTTCTGACCAGTGGGGTAACATCACCTCCGGTATCGATTTAACCCGTCGTCTGAACCAGCAGCAGGCCTGGGGTCTGACCGTTCCGCTGATCACCAAATCTGACGGTACCAAATTCGGTAAAACTGAAGGCGGCGCGGTATGGCTGGATCCGAAGAAAACCAGTCCGTACAAATTCTACCAGTTCTGGATCAACACTGCGGATGCGGACGTCTATCGTTTCCTTAAATTCTTCACCTTTATGAGCCTCGAAGATATCGATGCACTGGAAGCGGAAGACAAAGCCAGCGGCAAAGCACCGCGTGCCCAGTACGTTCTGGCAGAGCAGGTGACAAAACTGGTTCACGGCGAAGCTGGGCTGACGGCTGCCCGTCGTATCACTGACAGCCTGTTCAACGGCGATGTATCAAGCCTGACTGAAGATGACTTCGCGCAGCTGGCGCAGGATGGTATGCCGCATATCGAACTGGACAGCGATGCGGATTTACAGCAGGCGCTGGTGGTTGCGGAACTGGTTCCGTCACGCGGTCAGGCCCGTACCATGATCGGCTCCAATGCGGTGTCTCTCAACGGCGAAAAACAGTCTGATGCGGAATACCGCTTCACTGACAGCGACAAGCTGTTCGGACGTTACACTCTGCTGCGCCGGGGCAAAAAACATTACTGTCTGATCTGCTGGAAATAATAGTTTACGGTAATCAAGGGCAACGAAGGTTGCCCTTTTTGATCTGTCAGCAGGATCTTTTCTGTTTCACAGAATATGATATGCACAGTAATAATAAAAAATCAGGTTGTATCAATGAAAAATATTCTCTCTATCCAGTCCCATGTTGTGTATGGTCACGCCGGTAACAGTGCGGCTGAATTCCCGATGCGCCGCATGGGCGTTAATGTCTGGCCGCTGAATACCGTCCAGTTTTCTAATCACACACAGTATGCACAAGGCTGGACCGGCTGCGTGATGAGCGCAGAGCACATCACGGAGATTGTGGACGGCATTGATAAAATCGATCAGCTGACCCGCTGTGATGCGGTGCTCAGCGGCTACCTCGGCTCGGCAGAGCAGGGCAAGCGTATCCTGGATGTGGTGAAAAAAGTCAAAACCCGCAATCCGCAGGCATGGTATTTCTGTGACCCGGTCATGGGACATCCGGAAAAAGGCTGTATCGTCGCACCGGGAGTGGCGGATTTCCTGTGTCAGGAAGCACTGGCAGTCAGCGATATGATCGCGCCGAACCTGCTGGAGCTGGAAACCCTGAGCGGAAAAACCATTCACAATGTGGGCGAAGCCGTTGCCGCTGCCCGTGAACTGTGCAAAAAAGGGCCGCGTCTGGTACTGGTCAAACACCTGTCCCGCGCCGGTTACCGCGCTGACCGTTTTGAAATGATTCTGGTCACTGCTGAACACGCCTGGCATGTCAGTCGTCCGCTGGTGGACTTTGGCGAGCGTCAGCCGGTTGGTGTGGGTGATTTAACCAGTGGTCTGATGCTGGTGAATCTGCTGAAAGGCGAAGAGTTGCCGAAAGCACTGGAACATGTGGCTGCCGCTGTGTATGAAGTGATGCTGAAAACCAAAACCATGAATGAGTACGAACTGCAACTGGTTGCGGCTCAGGATGAAATGGTGCTTCCGACACACAAATTCTGCGCTGAACAGATCGACTGAGCCGGTCTGAACACCGTATCAGCATAAAAAAACGCCGGATTTGAATTGTCCGGCGTTTTTGTTTCTGCACATCAGAAAGATTAAATCAGACCTTCCGCTTCCATCGCATCCTGCACATGCGGACGATGGGCAATTTTCGCCAGATACGCCTGTAAATGCGGATACGGCTCAAGTGAAATCTTCAGATGCGGAGCCCAGCCGCAGACAGTAAACAGATAAGCATCCGCTACGGTAAAACTGTTGCCGGTAATATACGGGCTTTTCGCCAGCACGCCGTCCACATAGGCAAACTTATTCATCAGATTGCGCAGCGCAATTGGCCGGTAATCTTCCGGGGTTTCCGGAGAGAACAGCGGGCCGTAGCTTTTATGCACTTCGCTGGCAATATAGTTAAGCCATTCAATCTGGTGATAACGTTCCATCGTTCCCGCCGGGGCAATAAGCTTACGATCCGGTTTCTGATCAGCAAGATACTGCACAATCGCCACACCTTCGGTCAGCAGCTGACTGTCACTGATACTCAGTGCGGGGACTTGTCCTTTCGGATTAATTTTCAGGTAATCATCACCGTTTTCGGTTTTTTTTGCTTTCAGATCGACACGGACCAGGGAAAAATCCAGACCGGTTTCACGCAAAATAATATGGGGTGACAGTGCACAACTTCCCGGGGTATAGAACAATTGCATGGTATGCTCCTCAGTTAAAACAAAAGAACGGACATGGCAGTAGTGATGAAGTATAGACCGGTATTCGCGGGCGGGATGTATTCAGAATGCGAATTATTTGTCGGTTAACGCCATCTTTCCATATAATCGCCACAGATTCAATTTATGGGAAGACTTTGTAATTCATTGTTACAAAACACTAAAAGGTAAAGCACACATGAATAAAATCCGTATCGGGATCGCCGGACTGGGCGGGATAGCACAAAAAGCGTATTTACCGGTTCTGACCAGAACGGATAACTGGGTGCTGTCCGGCGGTTTTTCGCCGAATCAGGAAAAAGCGCGTCAGGTTTGTGATGCGTATCGCTTTCCTCTGTTTTCGTCACTCCGCGCGCTGGCAGATCAATGCGATGCCGTGTTTGTTCACAGCAGTACAGAGAGCCATTTTCAGGTTGTCAGCGAATTACTGAATGCAGGATGCCATGTGTATGTTGATAAACCGCTGGCAGCATCGTATGAACAATCAGAGGCACTCGTCAGCCTGGCGGAGAAAAAACAGCGGGCACTGATGGTCGGGTTCAACCGGCGCTTTTCACCGTTTTATCTGCAGCTCAGAGAACAGATTGCCGGAAAAGCGGCATCGATCCGTATGGATAAACACCGCAGCAACAGCGTCGGCCCGCATGATGTGGCTTTTACGGTGACCGATGATTATCTGCATATCGCGGATACTCTGCTCTGGCTGGGACGGGATGGTAATGCGGCACTGAAAAGCGGCCATATGCAGGTGAATGAGGAAAATCAGCTGCTGTATGCGGAACACCATTTACAGACAGATAACGGCATCTGGCTGACAGCCTCCATGCACCGCTGTGCGGCGAGTCAGCGGGAGCAGGTCAGTGTGACCGGACGTGACGGCTGTTATCAGGTGACGGATATGAATCACTGGCGCAGTGAAACTGCCGCCGGGATACAGGAACAGCATCCGAAAGCGTGGGATCCGGTACTGGTTCAGCGCGGGTTTGACGGTGCGGTGCGGCATTTTATCGAATCTGTTGCCAATCAGACACAACCGCTGGTCAGCGGCGAAGAGGCGCTTTATGCGCAGCGGCTGACGGAGAAATTGCTGACAGGCCGGTAATTAAAAGAAGTGCTCTCTGAAAGTGCGGGGAACAGCTGACAGCAGGCAAAACGAAAAGACGCTGTAAACACCTCCCTGTGCGCTCAGGCGCGTCATCCATGACGCGCATGCTTTTCGTCCGCTTGCCTGCTGTCAGCTGATTGACCTGTCCGGCGGTGATATTAATGGAAAGCCGGACAGAAGCAGGATTACTTCAGTTCCAGCTCATTCATTGCCGCGATACTGAAACCGCCGTCAACATGCAGGATTTCACCGGTAATACCGCCGGCCAGATCAGAGCAGAGGAACGCTGCCGCGTTACCCACATCTTCTGTGGTGACTGTACGGCGCAGCGGGGTGACTGCTTCACAGTGCGACAGCATTTTGCGGAAATCTTTAATACCGGATGCTGCCAGTGTACGGATAGGACCGGCAGAAACCGCATTAACACGGATGGTTTCTTTCCCCATCGCGTTCGCCATATAACGGACGTTCGCTTCGAGAGAGGCTTTAGCAAGACCCATGGTATTGTAGTTCGGGATAGCGCGCTCCGCGCCCAGGTAAGAGAGGGTCAGCAGGGCGGAATTCGGGTTCAGCATACTGCGGCAGGCTTTTGCCATCGCCACAAAACTGTACGCGCTGATGTCGTGAGCAATACGGAAGCCTTCACGGTTTACCGCATCCACATAGTCGCCGTCCAGTTGGTCAGCCGGGGCAAAGCCGATAGAGTGAACAAAACCGTCAAATTTCGGCCAGACTTTGGCTAATTCCGTGAACAGATTTTCAATACTTTCATCTTCTGCCACATCGCAAGGCAGAACGATGTAGGAACCCAGAGACTGAGCGAACTCTTCAACACGGGGTTTCAGCTTGTCATTCTGGTAGGTGAATGCAAGTTCCGCCCCCTGGTCACGCATTGCTTTGGCAATACCGTAAGCAATCGATAATTTGCTTGCAACCCCTGTGATCAGGATGCGTTTACCGGTCATAAAACCCATAGCAGTTTCCTTGTGTTTTCTCTGTCACCTTCTGCGCCGCAACCCGGCAGGTGACACGTTTAGTAAAAATCCGGCTGATGTTAACAGGTTACCGGAAATTGAGATGTAACCGGCCTGAATTATCAGAATACCGGCAGTTAATCCACATCCTGGCGCCAGGCTTCGGCGGACAGTGCTTCACCAAAGTGGCTGGTGATAAGGCGGCGTGTGACATCGTGCAGCGGGGATGCCAGTACCTCGGCAGTGTTACCGCGCTCGACAACTTCACCGTTGTGCATCACCAGTATCTGGTCACTGACATGTTTTGCCATGCCCAGATGCTGTGTGACATAAATATAGGCAATTTTTTGCGTTTCCTGGAGTTCAAGGATCAGATTTATGATCTGTGAACGTAATGACATATCCAGAGAGGCGAGCGCTTCATCCGCCACAATCACTTCCGGCTGCAGAATCAGGGCGCGGGCGAGGGCCACACGCTGTTTCTGTCCGGAAGCCAGCATGTGAGGATAGTAATCCGCGTGATCCGGCAGCAGACCCACCTGACGCAGTGTTGCGTTAATCCGCAGACGTCGCCCGGCAGCATCGAGATCTGTATTGAGCATCAGCGGCAGCTCAAGGATTTGCCCCGTGCGCTGGCGCGGATTAAGCGAGGTGGCCGAATCCTGGAATATCATGCGGATGCGCTGGCTGCGGTAGCTGTAATCACCAAACGTCAGTTTGTGTTTGTCGATCAGGATTTCCCCGCCACTCGGTTCGATCATCCCGGATAACATCCGCGCGAGGGTGGATTTGCCGGAGCCGTTTGCGCCGGTAATGGCAAGTGTCTGGCCGGGTTGCAGTGTAAAACTGACCGGTTTGACCGCCTCAAGCTGATGACGGCGGAAAAAACCATCCCGGTAACGGAAGGTTTTGCTCAGGTTTTTGACTTCCAGCAGCGGACCGGGCATCACACATCCTCCATATTCAGCGGGAAGTGGCAGGCAAAACTGCGGTTTTTGACTGTCCGCAGACGCGGCGCGTCAATACACACTTTCTGAGCATACGGACAGCGCGGCCCCAGGCGGCAGCCGACCGGCAGATGCTCCAGTGACGGAATCGCGCCCGGCAGGGTATTCAGGCGGCATTTGTGTGCCAGTGCCTTTTCAAAATCAGGGATAGCCCGCATCAGTGCCTGAGTATACGGGTGATGGGGTTTGAGCAGAAGGTCATCCGGCTCGGCACTCTCCACGGTCTGGCCGCAGTAGAGCACATTAATGCGATCCACCAGCTGGCTCATTAACTGCAAATCGTGGCTGATCAGCAGGATGGTCATATTGTTGTTCTGGTTCAGCCGGGTCAGCAGGCGGAAAATCTGCGCCTGAGTATCGGGCTCCATGGCGTTGGTCGGCTCATCGGCGATCAGCAGGCGCGGCTGATTGGCCAGCGCAATTGCAATCATCACCTTCTGGCATTCCCCTTCGGTCAGTTCGTAGGGGTAGCTGCTCATCACATCTTTGTGATCCTTAATACCGACACGGTGCAGCAGCTCAATCGCCCGGCGCTTACGCCAGTTAAAGCGTTGCCACCAGCGGCCTTTGTATGTCCAGCCGGGGATGGACTGAATCAGCTGTTTACCGATATTTTCTGACGGATCCAGACAGGATTGCGGCTCCTGGAAAATCATCGACACATTGTGGCCGATCACCCGGCGGCGCTGGCGGGGTGTGAGTTTCAGCAGATCGATATCATTAAACCGGAAGCGGTCTGCCGTTACGCGCAGATTATCTTTGGTGATACCGGCAATCGCTTTGGCGATCAGACTTTTACCGGAACCGGATTCCCCGGCCAGGCCGCGGAACTCCCCTTCGGTCAGGGATAATGTCACGCGGTCAACGGCTTTGACCGGCCCTGCGGCAGTCATAAATTCAATGGTTAAATTGCGGATATCCAGTAACGGCATTATTCAACCCCCGCATTAATAGCACGCTGTAACCCGGTACCGAGCAGATTCACCAGCAGAACACTGATAAGGATGGCGGTTCCCGGCAGAAGTACGGTCCAGGGCGCCACATAAATCAGTTCCAGAGAATCCCCGAGCATCGCTCCCCATTCCGGGGACGGCAGTTGTGCCCCCAGCTCGAGAAAACCGAGCGCGGCAATATCAAGGATAGCAATGGACAGAGCGCGCGTCAGTTCGGTGACGGTCACGGCACTGATATTCGGCAGCACAGTATGGATCAGAATATTGAGGTTGGACGCGCCGTCGAGCCGGGCGGCAATAACATATTCCTTATCAAGCTCATCATGTACTGCGATATAAATCATCCGCACAATACGCGGCAGCAGTGCCAGTGCCACGGCAATCATGGCGTGGCTGAGACTGGCGCCAAAAAAAGCCACCACAATAATTGCCAGCAGCAGAGAGGGCAGCGCCAGCAGGGTATCAAACATATGGTTAAAAATGGCTGAGCGCAGACCGGTGGTCATCCCTGCCAGACAGCCGATGATAATCCCGGCGACGGCGGCAATGACGGTAACCAGCAGTGCACCGCCGAAGGTGGATTGTGTACCGAGGATCAGACGGCTGAAAATATCACGGCCGAGATCATCCGTACCGAGGAAGAAGGCGACATTCCCGTAATGAGACCAGGAAGGCGGCAGCAACTGATGACCGGCAAATTGCTGGTCGAGCGCATAAGGGGCTATCCAGGTGCCGCCGATCGCCAGCGCAATCAGAAACAGCACGCCGTAAAAACCGATCATAGCCGGAATATCTGCAGTGAAATGCTGCCAGATAACCCGCCCCGGTGACGGCATCCGGTCTTCACGGTAGAAATTATCTGAAGGCATACCATTCCTTATGTTTCAGCGGGCTGCTGACGGCACCCAGAATATCCGACAGCATATTGATAATCATCACCATAGTGCCGACCAGCATGACACCGGCGGAAATCGCGGCAAAGTCCTGCTGGCGGATTGCGGTGATCAGCCAGCGGCCGATTCCCGGCCAGTTAAAGACCACTTCTGTGACCATCGCCAGCGTCAGCATGGTGGAAAACTGTAACCCGAGTTTCGGGATCACCGGCGGCAGCGCATTGTGCAGCACATGACGGCGGATAATGGTCAGCCGGGATAAACCACGGATAGCGGCGGCTTTAATATAGTTCTGGCTGATAATCTCTTCGGTACTGGTGCGCATCAGGCGGATAACTTCCGTCATCGGCGCAATGGACAGCGTGATCACCGGCAGCACCATGTGAGACAGCACATTGAGGATCATCGCCTGACGGTATGGTGAATCCGACAGCCAGGCATCAATCACCGCAAATCCGGTAACCGGTGTTAAATCATACAGCAGGTCAATGCGTCCGGAGACCGGCAGCCAGTCCAGCCGCAGAGAGAAGAACAGGGTAAGCAGCAGTGCCAGCCCGAATACGGGAATCGAAAACCCGACCAGCGCAAAGGTGCTGATGGCGATATCCGCCATTTTATTACGCCAGACCCCGGCAATAATCCCGGCGGGAATACCGACCACCAGCGCCAGCAGAAACGCCAGGCCGCACAGCTCCAGGGTGGCGGGCAGTGCTGCCCACAATTGCCGGCTGACCGGCTCACCGTTAATCACGGAACTGCCGAAGTCCCATGAAAACAGACTCTTATAGTAGAACAGTACCGCATCCGTCAGAGAAGCGCCGCTCAGCGGTGCATTTGCCGGGAAGTAACTCAGGCTGAAACTGAGCACCGACAGAAAACAGAGCGTGATCAGCACCAGCAGCAGACGGCGCAGAATAAAAATAATCATGGTTCAGCCTCCGGCTCCGGGTCATCCCCGGTATCACGGTAGACACCGGCAAAAGAGGTATTACCGAATGCGCTCAGTACCAGCCCTTTAATATCATAGCGGAATGCCTGTAACCGCAGTGAGTAGGCCAGCGGCAGTACCGGCAGATCCTGTGCCAGAATCTGCTGTGCTTTGTGATAATACTCAATCCGGCTGCTCAGTTGCTGCTCAAGCAGCGCCTGGTGGATCACATCATCAAATTCCGGGGAACACCAGTGGCTGAGGTTGGTTTGCGAACCGATAGCCGCACAGCTGAGCAGCGGACGGAAAAAACTGTCCGGGTCATTACTGTCGGTTGACCAGCCTGCAAGGGTAATATCGTGGCTGCGATCCATCAGGCTGTTTTCCTGAAAACGCCCCTCAACCGGGCGGATATTCATTTTTATCCCGACACGGGCCAGATCCGCCTGAATCAGCTCGGCCATTTTCAGCGGGCTGGGGTTGTAAGACTGCGAGGCGGTCGGTACCCAGAGATTCAGCGTCATACCGCTCAGTCCCAGCTCATTGAGCATTGCTTTGGCTTTTTCGGGATTATATTCCGTCACCCTGGTCTGGTTATCATACGCCCAGGAGACGCGCGGCAGAATAGACGCAGCAGTTTCCGCCGTGCCGTAATAGATGGATTTCATCAGGCGCTCATTATTAATTGCGAAAGCAATCGCACGGCGCGCCTGCGGATTATTAAACGGCGGTTTGCTGGTATTAAACGCCAGATACGCGATATTCATTCCCGGGCGCAGCATCAGGCTCAGGCGCGGGTCATCGCGCAGCACCTGTAGCTGGCTGGCGGCGGGATAGGCCAGCACATCACACTCACCGGTGATCAGTTTTGACATCCGTCCGGTGCCGCCCGCCCCGAGATCAACCACCACTTCCTGCATGCGGGGTTTGCCTTTGCGGTAATTATCATGGCGCTGCAGACGGACAAACTGGCCGCTCTGGTAATCATCCAGATAATACGGCCCGGTGCCGACCGGTTTCCAGTCGAGCTGTTCCTGACGGCGGGCTTTCAGCAGGTTATCGGCATACTCTTTGGACAGAACCGGCGCGTAATGGGTTGCCAGATGCCACAGGAAGGAAGCGTCCGGCGTATTCAGTTTAAATTCAACGGTATAATTATTGATTTTGCGGATGGATTTAACATTGGACGCGAACTGCAGACTGTCAAAATAAGGATAGCGGCCGCCGTTGATATAGTGATACGGGTTCTGTTTATCCACCACGCGGGAAAAGCTGAACACCACATCATCCGCATTCATTTTGCGGGTCGGTTTAAACCAGTCAGTAGTCTGAAAATCGGTATCACGGCGCAGATAAAAACGGTAGGTCGCGCCGTTATCCAGCACTGTCCAGCGGGCGGCCAGTTCCGGGATCAGGCGGTAGGTGTAAGGGTCAACATCCAGCAGGCGATCGTAAATCTGTGCCGCCAGCGGCTCGACAATCAGCCCGCTGCTGGCCAGCTGCGGGTTAAATGTACTGACGTTGCCGTTCACACAATAGACAAAACCGGTATCGCGGACCGGCGGCAGCGGAGCGGCCTGAGCCGTGACCGGTTTTACCGGCTGGTCTGTCTGCGGGGCAGGAGCGGCGGCAAAGCCTGAAACAGGCAGGAGAACCGCACAGGCCCGGATAATCCAATGGCGCATAAATCAGTTACCGTTAAAAATGAACAGGGCATTGTATCGCAATTTGTGCGACTAACCAAAAACGGAAGCATTTAATCCGGTTGCGGGCTGCCGGCATGTTTTTTCAGTAATCCGCGAAACTGATGATAGGTCAGATTCAGCAGTTGTGCTGCTTCCCGCTGATTAAACTGCGCGCGCTGTAATGCGGCATCCAGCGCGTCCTTCTCCTGTGTGTGCTGCCACTGCTTCAGGGAGAACGGCAGCGGCGGCAGAGCCTGTGCTTCCGTGTCCGCTGAAAGCACCGGCGAGGTGACAAACGGATTGATCACCAGTTCTGCCAGCGGTTCGGTGGTCTCTCCCTGACGGTACAGGGATCGCTCAATCACATTTTTCAGCTCACGGATATTGCCCGGCCAGTGATAGCTCTGCATCTGCTGCAGGGCGTGCGGGGAGAAACCGGCAAAAAACGGCGTGCCCATCTCCTGACACATCTGCACAGCAAAATGACCGGCGAGTTCGGTCAGGTCGCGCGGGCGCTCGCGCAGCGGCGGGATATTGACGACATCAAAGGCCAGCCGGTCGAGTAAATCGGCGCGGAATTTTCCCTCTGCCGCCAGCGCCGGTAAATCCGCATTAGTGGCGCAGACAATCCGTACATCCGCTTTCAGGGTCTGCTGTCCGCCGACGCGCTCAAATTCCCCGTATTCAATTACCCGCAGCAGCTTTTCCTGCACGGTCAGCGGCGCAGTACCCAGTTCATCAAGAAACAGTGTGCCGCCGTCCGCTCTCTCAAAACGGCCCTGATGGCGGCGCTGAGCCCCTGTAAAAGCCCCGGATTCATGTCCGAACAGCTCGGAATCGAGCAAATTATCGTTAAGTGCCGCACAATTCAGCGCAATAAATGGCTCATCCCAGCGGGGAGAGAGATAATGAAGACGGTGAGCAAATAATTCTTTACCGGTACCCCGTTCTCCGCAAATCAGTACCGGCCGGGCAATTTTTGCCAGCCGCGACACTTTTTCCAGTGCATCGAGGAAGGTATTATCAATACCGATCAGGGTTTCTGTATTATTTTTCATGATTAATTTGACCACTAAATGGCGAATGTCACCACTTTACAAAAAGTCATGATAAAAGGGAAATAAATAAACCTGAGGAAAAACAAACGGGTAAAAAAATCACGGAGTTGGCACGCATCTTGTAATAGTGAATGTGTCATAAGACATAACTGCTGATAAAAGGACATCAATCATGGGAATCTTTTCACGTTTTGCCGATATCATTAACGCCAACGTTGCATCATTGCTGGATAAAGCGGAAGATCCGCAGAAAATGATCCGCCTGATGATTCAGGAAATGGAAGATATGCTGGTGGAAATCCGCTCCACCTCTGCCCGCACCCTCGCGGAACGCAAAAATCTGTCACGTCAGATTGAAAGCGGTGAGCGTCAGGTGAGTGACTGGCAGGAAAAAGCGGAACTGGCGATTGTCAAAGGAAAAGAAGATCTGGCCCGCGCCGCACTGCTGGAAAAACAGCGCGTGGAAGGCCATGTCGATACACTGCGTCATGAGCTGATTATTCTGGACGAAACTATCGCCCGGCTGAAAAATGAAATTAACGAACTGGAACAGAAACTGACTGAAACCCGTGCCCGCCAGCAATCCATGGTGGTGCGTCACGAAGCGGCAAAATCATCCCGTGCGGTGCGCCGTCAGCTCGACAGCGGCCGGATGGATGAGGCAATGGCCCGTTTCGAGCAGTTTGAGGCGCGGATTGACCATATGGAAGGTGAAGCCGCAAGCTATGGTCTGGGGAAAGAAAAATCACTGGAACAGCAGTTTGCCGAGCTGAAAGCGGAAGATGAGATCAGCGCGCAAATCGCGGCCATCAAAGCACGTCTTGAAAAAGAAGAAAAGGGCGAATAAGGTCGGTAACAGGCTTTCCTGAATTAATACCATTAAGGACAAAAATATGGCATTTGTATTTTTAGGTATACCACTGACAATTTTCGTGTTGTTCGTGCTGCCGATCTGGTTATGGCTGCACTATAACAGTCAGCGGGGAAGCCGGGCCGGTGAATTTGAAACCCGCCGTCTTGCGGCGCTGGCGGAAAATGCTCAGCAGATGGAAGCGCGGATCAAAACCCTGGAATCGATTCTGGATGCGGAAAATCCGGGCTGGAGGCAATCATAATGGAATTTCAGTCACGCAAACTGTACCGCTATCCGGATGAAGGTATGTTCCGGGGCGTATGTGCCGGTATTGCCAACTATTTTGATGTACCGGCCTGGATGATCCGCATTATCGCGGTGGTGGCAACATTTACCGGCTTTTTCTGGCTGACTATCACCCTCTATATTCTGATGGGAATGATCCTGCCGGTGGTGCCGCGTGATTACCCCGGCCGCGACGGAGGAGTGAATGCGGCCATGCTGCTTGAACAGACAGAACGCAGCCAGGCGCGTACCGAAAAACGGATCCGCGACATTGAGCGCTATGTGACCTCAGAACAGTATGCGCTCAACCGCCGCTTCCGTGACCTGTAATCTGTCAGACGGAGAACAGTATGAAGTGGCCGGATAAACACACCCTGCTGCGTGCCGGAAAAACCGGGGCGCAGCTGTTAACCACCGCAGCACTGGCGGCAGCACCCGGAGGTATTGCCGCGGTGATTCTGAAATCGGTTACCCGTCCTGCTCTGCGCGGGGCGGCAATACTGGTACTGGAGCCTGTTATCCGTGCCGGTATGAAAAAAGTGATTGGCCGTTTTACACCGGAGAATTATGAAACGACTGCAAAATGAGCTGAGTGCCCTCGTCAACCGGGGTCTGGATCGTCATCTTCGTCTTGCCGTTACCGGACTGAGCCGCAGCGGCAAGACCGCGTTTATTACCTCGTTTGTTAATCAGCTGATGAATGTACAGAGCGGTGCGCGTCTGCCGCTGTTTTCGGCTGCCCGTGACGGCCGCATTCTCGGCGTGAAACGCATCCCGCAGCGGGATCTGGGCGTCCCACGCTTTGCCTATGATGAAGGACTTGCCTCACTGTACGGCACACCGCCGGACTGGCCGGTACCGACACGCGGTGTCAGCGAAATCCGCCTGAAACTGCGTTACCGCACTCAGGACAGTCTGCTGCGCCACTTTAAGGAAACCTCCACGCTCTACCTGGAAATCGTCGATTATCCGGGGGAGTGGCTGCTGGATCTGCCGATGCTGGAACAGGATTACCTCACCTGGTCGCAGCAGATGAAAACCCTGCTCAAAGGTGAGCGGGGAGAATGGGCAGAGCCGTGGCTGGCGCTCTGCCGTCAGCTTGACCCGGATGCCCCGGCGGATGAACAGCAGCTGGCAGCGATTGCACAGGCCTATACTGATTATCTTCACCGCTGCAAAGCGGCAGGTTTTCACTTTATCCAGCCCGGTCGTTTTGTGCTGCCGGGGGATATGGCCGGCGCACCCGGATTACAGTTTTTTCCGTTTATTACCGACCTGATGCCGGATCCGTCCCGGCTGGCCAAAGCGGCAAAAAGCAGTGTTCTCGGCATGCTGCGCGATCGCTATCAGTACTATTGTGACCATGTGGTCAAAGGTTTCTATAAGCATTATTTCCAGCATTTCGACCGCCAGATTGTGCTGGTGGATTGCCTGACCCCGCTCAACAGCGGGCCGCAGGCATTTACGGATATGCGTCTGGCGCTGACCCAGCTGATGCAGAGCTTCCATTACGGCAAACGCACATTATTGCGCCGCCTGTTTTCCTCCTGCATCGACAAACTGCTGTTCGCCGCCAGCAAAGCGGACCATGTCACTGCCGACCAGCACGCCAATCTCGTGGCACTGCTTCAGCAGCTGACGCAGTCAGCCTGGCAGCAGGCCGCTTTTGAGGGAATTAAAATGGACTGCACCGGGCTGGCGTCGGTACAGGCCACGGAATACGGCATGGTGATGCACAACGGGGAAAAAATGCCCGCGCTGAAAGGCACCCGGCTGGCAGATAATACCCCGCTGACTTTCTATCCCGGCGAAGTACCGAAACGGCTGCCGGATGCAGACTTCTGGCAGCAGCAGGGGTTTCAGTTTGAGTCCTTCAGGCCATTACCGATGCGGATGGATACGCCGCTGCCGCATATCAGGATGGACAGTGCGATGGAATTTTTACTGGGAGATAAACTGTCATGAGCGAGCCTATCAAATCCCGTATTGATTTTGAGGAAGCACCGCTGTCGCCGCCGGTACAGGACACCATAAAACCGGCGCAACAATTTGCGGACGATGACAGCATACAGTTTGAACGCACGGAATTCACGGCAGAGCAGGATACAGACGGGGAAGCGGAAGCGCTGCTGATTCAGGCACTGAAACCCCGGCGCAGCCTGTGGCGTAAGCTGGTCTTTGTGGCCGGCGGATTGCTGGGGATCAGCGCCGTCGCACAACTGATTCAGTGGGTGAATGATGCGTGGACAGGTAATGACTGGACCGCCCTTGGCGGGATTGCCGCCACTTTTCTGGTGCTGATTGCCGCCGCCGGCTCTGTTATCACGGAATGGCGGCGCATGTACCGCCTGCGCCAGCGGGCTACAGAGCGCGAGGCCGCAGAGGAATTACTGCAAAGCCACCGTATCGGTGACGGACGTGCATTTTGTGAAAAACTGGCGAAACAGGCCAATATCCCGTCACACCATCCTGCGTTACAGCAATGGCAGAGCCTGTTACAGAGCAGCCATAATGACCGCGAAGTGGTGACCCTGTACAGTCAGCTTGTCCAGCCGGTGACGGATGAACAGGCGCGCCGGGTGATCAGCCGTTTCGCGGCGGAATCTGCGCTGATGATTGCCGTCAGCCCGCTGGCACTGGTGGATATGGCCTTTATTGCCTGGCGTAATATCCGTCTGATTAACCAGGTGGCGGCTATCTACGGTATTGAACTGGGATATTACAGCCGCCTGCGACTGTTTAAACTGGTTCTGCTCAATATTGCCTTCGCAGGGGCATCCGAGCTTATCCGCGAAGTGGGGATGGACTGGCTCTCTCAGGACATCACCGCACGGTTATCCGCCCGTGCCGCACAAGGCATGGGAGCCGGACTGCTGACCGCCCGTCTGGGGATCAAAGCGATGGAACTGTGCCGTCCGCTGCCGTGGACTGCAACAGATAAACCTAAACTTATGGATTTCCGTAAGCAGTTGTTACAGCAGCTTAAACAGGCAGTGCCAAAAGGGAAGAGCGCGGAAAAGTCCGCCCTGTAACCGATAATCCGGCCGGATGCGCATTTTGTGATGTCATCCGGCTTTTTTATGCAGAAACGGGTGTCCGGTCACTGTTTTTTTCACGGCGATCCCGTTATGCTCCCTGCGGGTCGCTGTCTCACCTCTCCGGCGCGGTTTGCCGTCCGCGCTGAATAAAACTTCGTTAACCGACTGACATATCTGTACTTTCATAGCCTTTTCACACGGAACTGTGGATAAACACCGCAGGAACGCATTTATTGTGTCAACAAATCGTGACAGTTTTCATTTTATACCGTAAAATCAGTTTCAATTAACGGGAAAATAATAACTTAAGTGTAAATAGGATCGTAACGATGCGATTGGAAGTAATTTGCCAGGACCGAATCGGACTGACGCGGGAGTTATTGGATCTGCTGGTATTACAAAATATCGACCTCAAAGGCATCGAAATTGCCCGTAACGGCCGGATATACCTCAATTTTATGCAGATCGATTTTTCTGTGTTCCAGTCTCTGATGGCTGAGATCCGCCGGATTCAGGGCGTGGTGGATGTCAGAACTGTTCACTTTATGCCGTCTGAGCGCGAACAGCGCGCCATGTGGGCATTACTCGAATCCCTGGAAGACCCGATTTTATCTCTCGACCTGCGCGGGAATATTGAACTGGCCAACAGCGCGGCACTCTCCCTGTTTGCCACCACCGAAGAGCGCATCCGTCAGCGCAATATCACTTACTATTTCAGCCAGTTCAACTTCACCCGCTGGATTGAGGATGAAGAACCTGCGCCATACAAGGAAACCATCAATCTCAAAGGCCGCTCTTACACCCTGAGTGTGACGCCGATTAATTTTGATGAGAAAGATGACGCCTCCGCCACTATCGGCGCGGTTGTGCTGCTGCGCACCGTCAGTGAGAGCAGCAACGGGCAGAAACGCCGCATGCAGGTGATGCATTCCGGCAGTTTTGATGATTTAGTGGCGAAAAGCGCCAAAATGCGCCATGTGGTCGAACAGGCACAGCGTATGGCAAAAATGGATTCCCCGCTGCTGCTGGTCGGTGAAACCGGGACCGGGAAAGATGTGTTTGCCAAAGCCTGTCATCTCTACAGTGTGCGCGGCAATCAGCCGTTCCTCGGGCTGAACTGTGCCTCGATGCCGGATGATGTGGTGGAAACCGAACTGTTCGGTTACGCTGCCGGTGCTTACGCCAACAGTACTGAGCCGAAAAAAGGCTTCTTTGAGCAGGCTAACGGCGGCACCGTTCTGCTGGATGAAATCGCGGAAATGTCCCCGCAGATGCAGATCAAGCTGCTGCGCTTCCTGAATGACGGTACATTCCGCCGTGTCGGGGAAGAGCATGAGGTGAAAGTGGATGTGCGGGTTATCTGTGCGACCCAGAAAAATCTGCTGGAGCTGGTGAAAGAGGGCAAATTCCGTGAGGATCTCTATTACCGCCTCAATGTGCTGACGCTGACCATTCCGCCGCTGCGCGAGCATCAGGAAGATATCCTGCCGCTGACCCGCGATTTCGTGAAACGCTTTTCCGAAGAGCAGGGTTGTGAAGAACCGCGCCTGGCGCCGGAGCTGGGGCAGTTCCTTTGTGCTTATCACTGGCCGGGCAACGTCCGTCAGCTGCGTAATGTGATTTATCAGGCGCTCTCTTCGCTGGAAGGCTCGCTGCTGCGTCCGCAGGACATCGTTCTGCCGGAACTGGAAGCGGAAATCGGCTTCAGTGAGGATATCCTCAGCGGCTCGCTGGATGATATCACCAAACGGTTTGAGTGCTCTGTGCTGACACGGCTGTACCGCCACTATCCGAGCACCCGTAAGCTGGCGAAACGCCTGAATGTCTCACATACCGCGATCGCCAATAAACTGCGCGAATACGGGCTGAGTCAGCGGCGCAGCGCGGCAAAAGATGATGAGGGAGAGGAAGAATAATTTTTTCCCCGGTAAAAAAAATCCCGCGACCGTCACCGGCCGCGGGGTTTTTTTACAGATACGGGTAACTTATTTCAGTGCATTCAGCGCGCTGTCATAATCCGGCTCTTCGGTGATTTCACCGACCAGCTGGCTGTAAATCACAGTATCGTTCTCATCCAGTACGATCACCGCACGGGCGCACAGACCGGCCAGCGGGCCGCTGCCGATACCGACACCGTAATTTTCACGGAATTCCGGATCACGCAGGGTGGAGAGCATCACCACATTCTCAATACCTTCCGCGCCGCAGAAACGGGACTGCGCGAACGGCAGATCAGCGGAAATACATAACACCACGGTATTGGACAGTTTTGCGGCAGTTTCATTGAATTTGCGCACGGAGGCGGCGCAGACACCGGTGTCCACACTCGGGAAAATATTCAGAATCTTACGCTTCCCGGCGAATTTGGTGAGCTGGACATCTGACAAATCATTAGCGACTAATTTAAATGGTACGGCTTTTTCACCGGCACGCAGCAGTGCGCCGTAAACCAGAACATCGTTACCCTGAAGTTTTACAGTTTGTGTCATTTTTATCATCCTCTGAACGGGCTCATAATTGTTGGTATAAATAATACCTGGCAGGTGTTTTCTCACCGGATATCGTTAATAAAAATGTAATATCCGGTTGTTGTGTTTCGGTAATCATCAGATAATCTATCGGTTTACCATTTTTAATACAAGGCGCCCGTTATGTTCAGGCCAGCAAAATTTTCCCGTTCCGCACTTCTTGCCGGGACGTTTTTCACGTTTTCTTCACTGTTTTGTGCAACGGCGGCGGAGATCCCCGCAGGAACACAGCTGGCAAAAGAACAATCTGTTTATCGTCATCTGAAGGATGAACCCGCGTCTCTGGACCCGATTAAAGCGGTCGGTCTGACCGAAGCTCAGATCCTGCGTGATTTATTTGAAGGGCTGATCAGTCAGGGTGCGGACGGCAAACCGGTGCCCGGTGTCGCTCTCTCCTGGGAGACCCGCAACAATCAGGTATGGACATTCCGCCTGCGTGACGATGCCCGCTGGTCTGACGGCTCACCGGTGACCGCACAGGACTTTGTCTACAGCTGGCAGCGGCTGGTTAACCCGAAAAATCTCTCTACCTTCGCCTGGTTTGCACCGCTGGCCGGCATTAAAAATGCGCAGGCGATTATCGACGGCAAAATGCTGCCGGAAACCCTCGGCGTTGAAGCTGTTGACAACCGGACTCTGCGGGTCACGTTAGACCGTCCTGTGCCGTACTTCCCGAATCTGGCGGCCAATTTCAGCCTTTTCCCTGTGAATCGCGCGGTTGTTGAGAAATACGGCGACAGTTGGATCCGCACCGGGCATCTGGTCGGCAACGGGGCATTTGTCCTGCATGATAGGGTGGTGAATGAGAAAATTGTTCTGACGCCGAACCCGCATTACTGGGATCACAAACACACGGTGCTGACATCGGTTACCTTTGTGCCGATTAACCATGAATCCCAGGCCACCAAACGCTATCTGTCCAATGATCTCGACATTACGGAATCATTCCCGAAAAATCAGTATCAGAAACTGAAACAGGCGATTCCGGATCAGATTTATATCCCGGATCAGCTTGGCACCTATTATTACGCCTTTAACACGCAGCGGGCACCGACAAACGACCCGCGTGTGCGGCAGGCACTTTCCATGACCATTGACCGTAGGGTGATCGCAGAGAAAGTGCTGGGCACGGGCGAAAAACCGGCCTGGCATTTCACGCCGGATGTCACTGCCGGGTTTACACCGGAGCCGGGCCTGTACCAGAAATTTACTCAGGATGAGCTCGACAGCCAGGCAAAAACGCTGCTGGCCGCCGCCGGTTACGGGCCGCACAATCCGCTGAAATTATCTCTGCTGTATAACAGCTCGGAAAACCATCAGAAAATTGCCATTGCCGTCGGTTCGATGTGGAAGAAAAAACTGGGCGCGGAAGTGAAGCTGGTCAATCAGGAATGGAAAACCTATATCGACAGCCGCAATACCGGCAATTTTGATGTGATCCGCGCCTCCTGGGTCGGCGATTACAACGAGCCGTCAACCTTCCTGTCTCTGCTGACCAGCACACACAGCGGCAATATCGCGCAGTATCATAATGAAAAATATGATGCTCTGCTGAAAACTGCTGCGCTGGAAACGGATGATAACGCCCGTAATACCGACTATAACGACGCCGAAAAACTGCTGGCGGAAGACATGCCGATAGCACCAATCTACCAGTACACCAACGGACGTCTGATTAAACCGTGGCTGAAGGGATATCCGGTCAATAATCCGGAAGATGTGGCATACAGCCATAATCTCTATATTATTAAACACTAACCCTGCCTCCGGTTCCCTGCTGCGGACGGCTGCAGGAACCGGCTGAACACACTCAGCAGCTGTTTTCACGGACAATGGGGAGAGACGCATGAGCGCTTTGTACGGATCCGCTTTTCAGGGAACAGATCCCATCTGCCGGGTGCAGTTTGACGGAGAGGGCGGTTGTACGCCGGTGGATGTCAACGCCGTTGCCGGGATAAAAGAACCGGTGTGGCTGCACCTGGACTATTTATCCGCGGATAACCAGCGCTGGCTGCGTGAAACGGAACTGTTGCCGCCGCAGGCGCGTGACGGGCTGACAAACAATGTTATCCGCCCCAGGACACTCCGTATTGGTGAGGGTGCATTAATTACCCTGCAAACCATCAACAATAATGACGGCGACCGGCCTGACCAACTGGTGGCATTCCGTATCTGGATCTGCGGCAGTTATATTATCTCCACCCGCCACCGTAAAGTGCATTCCATTCAGACCATTCAGGATGATTTACAAAACGGTGAAGGTGCAAAAAATACCGGAGAATGGCTGGCGGAAGCGGCGTTCTGCATCACCGACGAAGTGGCAGATTTTATTGAGGACTTACACGATACCCTGATTGATATGGAAGATGCGATACTCGATCAGCATATTCCGGCCCGCGGGGAGCTGGCACTGCTGCGCAAGCAGCTGATTGTCCTGCGCCGCTACATGGCACCGCAGCGCGATGTGTTTTCCCGGCTGGCCTCCGAGCGTTACACCTGGCTCTCAGAGCAGGACAGACATCAGCTGACGGATGTCAGTGACCGCCTGGGGCGGATTATTGACGATATTGACTCCTGTATCGCGCGGACATCGGTTATCTCGGATGAAATCACCAATATGATGGCGGATGCGATGAACCGGCGTACTTACACCATGTCACTGCTGGCGATGGTTTTTCTGCCGACAACCTTTCTGACCGGATTGTTCGGGGTCAACCTCGGCGGGATCCCGGGGGGCGATTTCCCGTTTGCTTTCAGTTTGTTCTGTGTGGGACTGGCGGGTGTTATCGGATTTGTTGCCTGGTGGTTACGTAAGAGTAACTGGTTGTAAAAACGTGTATTTTTATATGATTTTACGTACCGGACTTGAGCTATATCAAGAAATACCACGCCCGGTTAGGGCACTATTACTCCCGCAGGTGAATACAACGTTGAGCGATGAACGTTGTGCTCCATAATTGTAGTTTTTCTCATATTGAGTTCTTATACAGAATATTGACCATTATCATGCCGGTGTATTTTATACATCGGTTTTTTTTTTGCCTGAAACAAACCCGCCAATATTCAGGCCGTACCCTCCGTGGCACGGCACTATAACAGCGTGATTATTTCACTTCCGTCACATCCAGACGTAATTCTGTGAAATCCGGGCTATCGCCGTCATCATCCTCATCTTCCCATACCGGCTGAACAGGCAGAGTTTCGCGGTCAAATGCGAGATCACCACCGTCGACGACTTCACTGCCGTGATGGATAGATTTGAAATCGAATAATTCAGTGTCACATAAATGTGATGATACGACATTCTGTGTGGCACGGAACATGGTTTCAATCCGGCCCGGATAGCGTTTATCCCAGTCGCGCAGCAGATCTTTGATAACCTGACGCTGCAGGTTCGGCTGAGAGCCGCACAGGTTACACGGAATGATCGGGAACCCTTTGGCTTCGGCGAAACGCTCAATATCTTTCTCACGGCAATAGGCCAGCGGGCGGATCACCACATGTTTACCGTCGTCACTCATCAGCTTCGGCGGCATGCCTTTGAGTTTGCCGCCGTAAAACATATTCAGGAACAGGGTCTGCAGAATATCGTCGCGGTGGTGGCCAAGGGCGATTTTGGTTGCACCCAGCTCAGTCGCGGTGCGGTACAAAATGCCCCGGCGCAGACGGGAGCAGAGGGAACAGGTGGTTTTCCCTTCCGGGATTTTTTCTTTCACAATCCCGTAGGTATTTTCTTCGACGATTTTATATTCAACGCCCAGTTTTTCCAGATATTCCGGCAAAATATGCTCAGGGAAACCCGGTTGCTTCTGATCGAGATTCACCGCCACCAGGGAAAAACGGATGGGGGCGCTCTGCTGCAGGCTCTGCAGAATGGAAAGCAGAGTGTAACTGTCTTTGCCACCGGACAGGCAAACCATGATGCGGTCGCCGTCCTCAATCATATTAAAATCTGCGATTGCTTTGCCGGTATGGCTGCGCAGGCGCTTTTGCAATTTATTGATGTTGTACTGTTCTTTCGGTGTATTCATGTCTTACTGTTCTTAACGGGTTTGGCTGGTGCCTGTGTCAGGCCGGCCGCACGGCAACGGAAATCTGAAATAAGGACGCAATGATAGCAGAAGGACGGGGGATTCGGATACGTATGGATTAAAAAGGATGACAGCCCGGAACGGAATGATCCGGGATGACGGGGGCGGGCTGCTGGTACTCTCTGGTATGGTTATTTTTTACTGCGGATTTTACCCCTTCCTCTGCTCTTCATATCAATAGTGATCGTGTCATAGTCTGTTTCCTGACTCTTTTTCTCTTTATAGTTAAGTGAACTCAGTTTGCTGTTTTTTTCGATACAATCAGTAAAAAAACTTTTTACATCAACATTAAACAAAAAAGCGATTTGCAGTAATGTACTGGCTCTTATATTGGTAATGCCCTGTTCATAGCGGGATATTTGCTGCTGACTTAAACCCAGTAATTCGGCAAGTGCCATACCTGATAATCCCAGCGATTTTCTTTTCCGTGAAATTTGCTGACCGATAAAGAGGCTGATTTCTCTCTCATTCATATGCTATGCCCTTAAATTAAAAGCTGTGTGTAATCTTAAATATAGTAATTATGTTAATTGTGTTTATATTGTTCAAATGTTCCCAGATAACTGCCGTCAGTATAAGAATTAAGATGATTCGACATATGGGATAATAGTTTTTTTGAATCAGGATCTCTGTTTAAGATAAATAACACTCTGTGTATAAATTTTTCCGGCGATATATTAAAAATACGCAGTATTAATATCAGTGTATCCAGCGGAATAGCACTGTCACCATTCTCGTAACGGGATATCTGCTGCTGCGATAGCTGTATTATTGAACCTAATTCATGGCCGGTGATACCTTTTGATTTTCGTAATATTCTAATTTCCTGGCCTATAACTGCATGAAGCTCCTTTTTAAAGACCTGGTGTTGACAACTAAGTGCGTGGCAATTATCGGGCTGCATAAAGATACCATCAGGACGTCATTAAACTTAATGTATATTTTAAATACTATTATAGGAAATATCTGCAAGGCAAAAACAGTATATTGTGCATAATATGCAAGCCTTATAATGGTTGTCAATAAATAAAATCCGCAATAAAAATGTACAAAAGAATAAAAAGTAAAATTAAAAACTGGAAATATGCAGATATTACAACGCATATAAAAAAGGAATAAATTGGCTTGATTTTTTATGCATTCATTTGATTTTAAAGAAGAAAACAAAACCAATTTCTGGTGATGTGACAAATAACACTTCTGTGTTGTAGTTATACGCATTTTGCGGGTTTCACTGAAGAGAGGGCAATATGATGATATTCTTTTTGTAATTATAATAATGGAATATGTCAACATTTACGACAATAGTATGCCTTTGTGCAGATAATTATATAACAATAAGTAAAACTAAAAGATTTACAGAGTGTATGACCCTGTGTTTCCGCTCGTCACAAAAAGATGTGTAATTGTAAAAATCAGATATCCGCCGGGGGATTGAAAAGATAACGGCAAAAGCATCAATATCTTTAGTTTTAATATCTTAATGTTTTGTTTTTCTTTACTTTTATGAGTCATGATTAACTCAAAAATATCTTTTATTTCATTGTGTTGATAATGATATTCTCTTTTTGTTCTTTTCCGTTCATACCGGAGTATTGTTTATTAAAAATGATAATTCGTTATAAGGAGGAAAAATTAAACGCTTGTTTGTATCTGAATGGAAACAATTATAACAATAATGCAACCGTCCGGGATGGAAGTAATAAAAACCTGCGATATTATTCGTTATTACCTTCTTTTAATCATTCAATGCATCAGTAAGGTCACCGGAATATATGTTATGGCTGACAACAGATCCCTGTGACAGCCATGAGAACGGATAAAATTTAAGCGTGATTTTGCATAACCGTATTGAATGTTTTTACAACCAGCAGATTACCGTTTTTCAGTGCAGCGTAGTTTTCCTTTATTTCGGATGCAGCGTATTCACGGATTGCCGTATTCAGATATTCAATCAGCTCAATTTTGCAATCCTTGTTTGTCTTATCCAGTGCTGAGAACGGTGTGCTGAGATCTCTGTTTTCTTCAATCAGTCGCTGAAGGAGTGATTTATCTGTTGCCCGCTCAAAATACTGGCCGACAGTAATAACCCGCTCAAGGCCGGTCAGCTTCATAACCATCAGGGTTAATCTGGAGCATACAGAATAAACAGTCTTATTGCTGACAGACATACTTACCTCATCTACGAAAATCATATGATTTATGCTGGTGTGAAGGTTTACAGCATTTCCCTTTTTTAAAAGGTAGAATAATCTGAATGTTGTGTAAAATGGTTAAATTGTACCAATACAGATTACGTATTGGTGCGTAATATCCGTTTATTCACGTAGCCATATTATTAAAAGGAATAACAGAGTGACTAAAAAAATACCGGGCCTGTTTATTGTACTGATTCTGTCCGGATGTGTTTCAGAGGGTACACAACCGGAAAAATATGAAAAGAATAACGATGACCCTTATAAAAACAGCACCGTAAATACTATCCGTGAAAATCAGGAGATTTACAGGGAGCAACTGAGAATAAAACAACACACCGGCGGAGAGGGATAATGACAGTTATTGAGAATAATCATGAGTATACCGGCAGCCGGTTTGAAAAAGCCGATCTCAGTGATCAGACAATCCGTGGTGTGGTGTTTGAGGACTGCACCTTTATCCGCTGTGATTTCAGCTCGGCGGTTGCGCAGCAGTGCCGTTTCACTGACTGTGTGTTTGAGCAGTGCAATATGAGTCTGCTGGCCGTTCCGGAAACCCGGTTTTCCGGCACTGAATTTACCGGAACGAAAATGATTGGTATTGACTGGACAAAAGCATACTGGCCGAAGTTTGATTTTTATTCTCAGCTGGTGTTCAAAGAGTGCATTTTGGACAGTAATAACTTTTTTGACCTCAGATTGCATGAATCGCACTTTGAGTCCTGCCGGATCCATAATGCCGATTTCAGACAGGCGGAGCTGAATAAATCCGTTATGCATGACTGCGATTTAACCGACACACTGTTTATGCACACTAATCTGGAAGGGGCGGATCTTTCCGGCTCTCACTCTTTTTATATCGATATCCGTGAAAATAAAACTGCCAAAGCCACATTTTCCGCATACGAAGCCCTGAATCTGCTGCGGGTGCTTGATATCCGCCTGGCTGATTAAATCGTGCGGCTCCGGGTATATATACCGGATATCTGCTGAATAAAGCGTATAATTACGCAGTAACATCTTCATCAAATCTGATTTTGATGAATAAAGCGACAGTAAGGCTTCTGGTCACTTGCCGGTCTTTGGTATGATCAGTAATAAGTAACTCAATGTATACTGGCGGGGCAATGAGAAAATTTATTCTGTCAGGGATTATGGCCGCATTATTATCCGGCTGCGCAGGTACAGGAAGTAAAACACCGGAAGCACCCTGGGGCTTTACATGGGGGCAGACGCCCGCAGAATTAAAAGCCCTGAATCTGGACGATTTTGACTGCACAAAAACCCGTGATGGCGGGCAATTATGCAGCTCACTGGCATCACCGGATGTTGAAAAGCAATTCTTTATGATGGTCTTTTCACCGGGAGGGCAAAAATTAAATGCAATATCCCGTTTTGGTGTCTGGAGCCATGATCAGGCCGCATTACTGAATGAGTACGATAAAGTAAATGCGGAGATGGAGAAAATCTACGGCAAACCGGCCGGGATAAATGAAGAATATGATCGCAAAACGCCGTTCCTGGCAAAAGTCGCCAAGGGAAAAATCGGTCAGTTTAAGCGCAAATATGAATCAGAAGATACCGAGGTTGTGGTGGGCGTGGTCAGTAATGCCAATCTGGTACAGATAAATGATGAAAAAGATGTCACTTATACTGTGCTGACCATGTATACACTGAAATAAACAGGTACTTGCGGTGCTGAATATTATCACTATGATTCAGCACCGTTCCTTCCTTATTCTCCGGGTATGGTAACCCGGTGTCATCAGCATATTTCCTGACACTCCCGGTAAAAGAGTGTGATCAGTTTCGCTTAATGTCATCCGTTGCTGATTTTTGATACAGCAAAAAAATAGCCTGTGGTATCCCTTTTATCAGTTTTTTTATTTCAAAGGGGATTATCAATGAAATTTATTAATCGTTACAGTGCAATTGCACTGGCTGTTGGTATGTTGTCACTGAATATGACTGCACAGGCTGAGACTGTTTCTCTGAATGCCGCTGCCGCACCGCAGGCTGTGACAGAAATAGCGGTGTTACAGCAGGGGCAGTGGGACAGTTTTAATAAACAGCGCCTGGATGCCATGATCGCCAAAGCAAAACAATCACCGGCACATACCTATTATGCGGTGTTTGACTTTGATAACACCACGGCATTTCTGGATATTGAAGAAGCGGTGATGATTTATCAGCTTGAACACCTGTTATTTGCCATGACACCGCAGGAACTGAAATCTGTTATTTTCAAAGATATTCCGGCCGGCAATTTTTCCGCTGAGTTCAACAATAAAGATGGTAAACCGGTCAATATTGAGAAGGTCGGAGCTGATATTCTGGAAAGTTACCAGTGGCTGTATGACAACTATGATGGTCTGAAGGGTGATAAGCCGCTGTCTGAAATTAAAAAATCGCCGCATTATCAGAATTTCATCACCAAAATGCGCTATTTATATGCGGCAATCGGCGGCACATTTGATCATGCCGTTTCCTATCCGTGGGTCACCTATTTATTTATGAATATGACACCGGAGCAGGTTGCGGATATTACCGCTAAAACCATTGAATGGCAGAAATCAGAGCCGGTTGAAGGCGTGGTATGGGAAAGCCCTGAATCGTTACCGGGACAGGCGGGTATTGTTGAAATTGACTGGCATAATGGTTTCCGTCTGGTGCCGGAAATGCAGGATCTGTATCAGGTGCTGCAAAAATCCGGTATTGATGTCTATGTGATTTCCGCATCGAACCTGGAAGTGATTAAATCGATTGTCACACAACCGCCGTATTCTGTACCGGAGTCACAGGTATTTGCCATGCATTTACTGCGCACCAAAGATAATAAACTGACATCCGATCTGGATCCGGTTTATCCGCAGACTCAGGGCAAAGGGAAAACAGAGACTATCCGTAAGTTTATTCAGGATAAATATGCCGGTAAAGGGCCGTTATTAGTCGCCGGTGACAGTGAAGGCGACCAGAATATGATGTCTGACTTCCCTGATACGGATGTGGTGCTGATTATTAACCGCCTGCGTTCACCGGATAGCATTATCGGGCAGTTATCAAAACAGGCAGTTAAAGAGCACGGTCAAAAGGATGCCAAAGTATTATTGCAGGGACGTAATGACAGCACCGGTGTATTTGTACCGTCACAGCTTCATACCCCGTTGGGTGCCAAAGAAGGGCGGGCGTTAAAATAACAGCACTGACTGTCAGTTTAAGGAAATACTGATAACCCCGGCCGGTAATACACACTATGATAGTAAATAGATATCATTATAAGGAATTCAGAAGGATATGGATAAATATATTGTGTGTTATGAAGGTCTGGGGTTAACCGGCTCGGTACTATTCCGCAGCCATGTGGCTATTAATACCGATATCAGCAGAACGGAAGCGGAACGTTTTATCGCGCTGTTTCACAATGCCGCTGCCGCCGATGCGGCAAAGCATAATATTAACGCGGCACGTTATGTTATCGTGAATATCTGTAAACTGTAGTAATACGGCGGGATTACCGCCGTATTCTTTTTCAGGATAATGCCAGTGTATGGGTAATGGCACAATTTTCAGTAAATGCCTCATCATGACTGACCAGTAATAATGCCCCTTTATAACTGCGCAGCACATTTTCCAGTAATAACCGGGAATCGAGATCCAGATGATTATCCGGCTCATCCAGCAATAAAATATCCGGCAAAGGTTCGGATAATGTTAATGCCAGCAATGTAACTTTCAGCTGTTCACCGCCGCTTAACTGTGACAACGGAATTAATCCCTTATCACCCCTGATCCGCAATGCCCCGAGATGGGTGCGCCAGGTCTGTGCCGGAATGGCAGGATCAAACTCACACAGTGCTTCTGTGACCGGCAGGGCTTTATTCAGCAGCGCCAGATGCTGATCCATATATCGCAGACGGCCGTGCAGGGAGTAATCCCCGGATTTTGCAGTGAGCAGGCCCGCCAGTACTTTCAGTAATGTGGATTTTCCGCAGCCGTTGCGCCCGGCAATATGCCAGTGTTCACCGCCGGAAATAGTCAGCGACAGCGGCTCCTGTGTGCCGGACGGTAAAATCAGATCACGGGCATTGATCCGCACCCGTTTTTGCTCTCCGGTATAATTAAAGGCCAGCATCTGCGGGGTGATATGCTGTATTTTCTCATTCACCTCCCGGCGCTGACTGTCCCGCTGAGTCATAACCCGGTCATGGCGGCCGGTTATTTTTGATTGTTGTTTCTCTGCTTTATTCTTTTTCATATCCAGCAGCAGGGCAGAGGAGGAGCCGGATAAACGGACTTTCTCTCCCTGACGGCGGCGCTGCGCCTTTTTTTCCAGTGTGCGCTGCAACTCCGTTTTTTCTCTGTTCAGCTGCGACTGTAACTGTTTTTCTTCACTCTGTAATGCGCTGAGCTGAAAGGCTTTCTGCTCCGCATAATGGGTGTAATTGCCGCCGTACTCTTCCAGTGCTGACGGCGTGAGTTCAAAAATTCGCTGCATGGTGTCGAGCAAACGGCGCTCGTGGCTGATCACCAGTGCGCCGGCCGGATGATTCCGCAGTTGCTCACTCAGCCAGCAGCGTCCGGCGGCATCCAGATGGTTTCCGGGTTCGTCCAGTAACAGAAAGGCGCGCGGCTGCAAAAAGGCGCGGCAGAGTGCCAGCCGGGTTTGCTCACCACCGCTCAGACTTGTGCAGAGGGTGTCCGCCGGGAGATGCGCCAGCTGCGCACTTTCCAGCAGGGATTGCTGTTGTCGCGGCATATCCCATTTATCCGCCAGAAAATCATAATCCTCCGCGGTGGCGGTGCCGTCCTCTGTGCGGCGCAGTGCGGCCAGAATTTCTGCGGTTCCGAGTGCATCCGCCAGTGTGATACCGGAAAGGCGGGTCAGCTGCGACACATAATAAAACGGTACCTGCCAGCTGATCGTGCCGGAGGCCGGTTGCCGCTGCTGTGCGAGCAGCGACATCAGTACGGATTTACCGCGCCCGTTATGACCGGTCAGCCCCTGAACCTGACGGGTTAATGTACCGCTGATGTTATCAAACAGCGGAATATCGTTAAATGTCACTGATAAGTGAGAAAAATGGCATTGTACGGACATACAAAAGCTCCTGAATAAACAGGGGCAGGCGGATATGCCGGATATAAAAGAAAATGATGACGAGGATAGCTGCCTGCCCGATATCAAAACAACGCATTAATAAAAACGCGGATGATACAGCAATGGGATTCAGGCAATTAAATCATGTCGGCAGACATCCTCAGGGGAAATGAACTGCGGCAATGGTGTCAAATAAATACCGGATTGTAAACCCCCGGTTTCCGGGATTTCCTCAGAGTACGCAGGAATGATTTTTTCCCGGAATGTTACTGTCAATCGCCGGTATTTTCGTTATTCTGTCCGGCCTTGAGATTTTTTTATTTTCCGGCAGCGGAAATTCAGTAACAGGATGGGTTATGAGTTCAGCAGAAACGGTATATCAGGTTGATCAGAAACACCGGATTATCACCTGTGTGATTACATTCTTTGTGGTTATTGTGCTTTATATCGCACTGGCATACTTATTTCAGACACGGATGCCGGGTGTGGCTGCTGCACTGGGTCTGACGGTGTATGTCTATATCGCGCAGTTCCCGGTGATTAAAGTGTACGGCGATAAACTGACATCCAAAATCGCTGTCGGTAAAGTGGTGGCAATGCCGTTTGACGGCGGCCATTTCTCCCTGCAGGAAGTGAAGGGGCTGAAGGCGTTAATGGTCTCGTTTTCCACGGACTCTTATATTCTTAGCTATCATCCGGCAAACAGCCGCCGTGTCCGTATTGTCGGGCCGACACTGAAAAAAGCACAGTTAAAAGCGATTTTTGATGCCATCCCGGAACAGTCAAAACGCGCGTTATAATGCGTTTGCCCGGCGCTGATGCCGGGCATTTGCTTCTGTTCCCTCGTTTCCCGTGAAAACCACATGTGTTACCATGGTCACACTTTTCTGCTCAAAAGCTGTATCGATACAGCTTTTCTTTACGGGGGACCATAATGACTGAAACCCTGTCACGAAATCAGGCCTGGCTGCGGGTAATGGTACTTGCGGTGGCGGCATTTGTATTTAATACCACTGAATTTATTCCGGTTGCACTGCTGAGTGATATCTCGGCGGGTTTTTCGATGCAACCCGCAGAGACCGGACTGATGATCACCATTTATGCCTGGGTGGTGGCGCTGACGTCGCTGCCGCTGATGCTGCTGACGGCGCGTATTGAGCGGCGCAAATTGCTGCTCTGGTTGTTTACCGTATTTGTGATAAGCCACATAGTGTCCGGGCTGGCGCAGCGTTTTGATGTGCTGGTGGTCAGCCGGATCGGTGTCGCACTGGCACATGCGGTGTTCTGGTCGATCACCGCATCGCTGGCTGTCAGGGTGGCTCCTCCCGGTAAAAAATCTCAGGCACTAGGGTTGCTGGCGACCGGTACGGCGCTGGCAACCGTGTTGGGGCTGCCGATTGGCCGTGTTATCGGGCAGTGGGTCGGCTGGCGGATGACGTTCTTCTGTATCGGCGGTCTGGCGTTGATTACCATGGCGGCAATGGCGCGTTTTCTTCCGCTGCTGCCGAGTGAGCATTCCGGCTCCCTGAAAAGTATTCCGGTTTTGTTCAGACGACCGGCGTTAGTGGGGATTTTTGTGCTGACCGCGATTGTGGTAACCGGGCATTTCACTGCTTATAACTATATTGAGCCGTTTGTGCAGACCGTTGCCGGGAAGTCACAGGATTTCGCCACGCTGTTTCTGCTGATTTTCGGGGCTGCGGGGATTATCGGCAGTGTGATTTTCAGCCGTTACAACACCCGGCTGCCGCTGCTGTTTCTGCCTGCTGCGATAACACTACTGACGGTATGCCTGATGCTGCTGATGACCAGCCGCGTGACCGATACCGCGCTGATTATCCTCGGGGTTGTCTGGGGGATCGGTATGATGTGTACCGCGCTGGGATTACAGGTCAAAGTGATCGATTTGTCACCGGATGCCACCGATCTGGCGATGTCTGTTTATTCGGGCATTTTTAATATCGGTATCGGCGGCGGGGCGCTGCTTGGTAATCAGGTGATTATTCATATGGGAATGGAACAGATAGGTTATGCCGGGGCGGTGTTTGCTGTGGCGGGTGTGCTTATCTCACTGTTTGTTTTCAGCCGTTACCGGGCCTTGTTTATACAAAGGCCGAAAGCGGAGAGCCGTATTACCTCGCATAATCCGTCATAAATTAATCATATCCCGCACCGTTTCGCTGCGGGATTTTTTTTCTGATTTCTTTATAATATCCGCCTTACTGAGTGATAAAGATATGAACGGGTGATTTATGAATGGTTTATTGTGGCTGACGCTGGCCGTGGGCGCAGAAGTGGTGGCGACCTCAATGTTACGGGCGGCGGACGGTTTTACCCGGCTGATACCGTCGGTCGTGGTGGTTATCGGTTATTGTGTGTCGTTCTGGGCACTGTCTCAGGTGGTGCGGATGATGCCGCTGGGGATAGCGTATGCTATCTGGTCCGGAATGGGGATTGTGATTGTCTCTGCCGCCGCTTATTTTATCTATCACCAGAAACTGGATTTACCCGCAGTTATCGGGATGGCTCTCATTATTGCGGGTGTATTAGTGATAAATTTATTCTCGAAAAGCAGTGTTCACTGAGCTGCATCCGCAGCTATGAGGCCATAATCATGATATCAGTTCCATTTCTCCGCCGTCCGGGGCGGGTATTGTGCAGTGTTATTGTTGCGGCAGCGGCTTTTGCTGCGGGTTGCAGCAGTTCACCGGATACGGTGCAGCAGAAACAGATCCCGCGCTATCAGCAACCGTTAATTGATTTAACCGAAGATGCCCGTGCCAGCTGCAGCTATGCAGGCGGAACGCCGTCACTTATCCGCGAGCTGAACGGCGCACAGACACCGGGGTGTCAGTTTGCCAACGGCAAACGCTGCAGTCAGCAGTCACTGCTTTCCGGAAGTTGCGGATCGGTATTGTGAGAGATGCTCTGAACAGCCGCGTTATGATAACGCGGCTGTTATTGATTGGGTAAGATCAGAACAGGCGACGCGGCTGTTTGCGGTGAATGAACTGGGATAATAATACCAGCGCACTGATCAGCAGATATACAGCAAAGATACCGATAAGCCACTGCGGCATATCCAGTTTCAGGAATACCCACTGCTGAACGGCACAGTCACCGGATGCTTCAAACACTGACGGCAGCCAGGTATTGAGCGGCAGCCATTCCGGGAAATTCACAAAGAAATCACAGGTATTGAACGGAGACGGGTAGAGCTGGATCATGGTGTGTTCCCATGACAGCTGTAATCCGGCAATCCCGCTGTAAATCCACAGGACAATAGCCAGCCAGCGGATAATGGCGCTGCGCGGCGCTATCCAGCCCAGGAATCCGGCAAAGGCAATGCCCAGAACGGCAATACGTTCATAAATACACATCACACACGGCTGTAATCCCATTCCGTGCTGAAAGAACAGGGCGATACCGTCGAGTGCCAGTGCGGAGATCATCAGTAAAAACCATGCACTGCGGCCCCGCGAACACTCATAAAGATAAGTCAGCATAATTGTATCCGGGTTATCCGATTAATAAGAAACAGATTAACTAACGCAGCGACTGTACGATAAAAAATACAGCAACGCACCCCTTTTCCGCATTTACGGCGGGCAGAAACAAAAAAACCGGAATAACACTGTTATTCCGGTTAGTGCAGTGTAAAAAGGTGGTTACGGCAGTGTAATTACACCATTGGCAGCCATCCATTCTGAAACCGGCACCAGCCATAATTCAACACCGAAGAAACCGACCAGTGTCATCACGATGGTATAAGGCAGCGCCATGATCACCATTTTTCCGTAGGAAAGCCGGATCAGCGGTGCCAGTGCGGACGTCAGCAGGAACAGGAATGCCGCCTGGCCGTTTGGTGTCGCCACTGACGGCAGGTTTGTCCCGGTATTGATAGCAACGGCCAGATATTCATACTGTGTATAGGATACCAGTCCGGCTTTCATCGCCGTCATTGCCTCATTGATATAGACCGTGCCGACAAAGACGTTATCAGAGACCGCCGAAAGCAGGCCGTTGAACAGGTAGAACAGCGACAACTGCGACGACGGATCCGAACTGAGAACGAACTGGATAAACGGTGTGAATAATTTCTGGTCAACAATTACCGCAACGACGGAGAAAAACACAGTCAGCAGTGCGGTAAACGGCAGTGCTTCTTCGAAAGCCTCACCGAGAGCATGTTCTTCCGTGATCCCGCAGAATGCCGTCGCCAGAATAATCACTGATAAACCGATAAGTCCGACTTCGGCGAGATGCAGAGCCAGCGCAGTAATCAGCCAGATACCGATAAGGCCCTGAACAATCAGCTGCATTTTTTCCTGTTTTGTCCGGCGTGCTGCAGATTTTTGTGCATTATCCTCCAGTACGGCTCTTACCCGCTCCGGCAGTTCCGCACCGTAACCGAACAGTTTAAACCGTTCCACCAGGTAGCAGACCAGCAGACCACAGACAAATACCGGAATTGTTACCGGCGCCATGCGCAGGAAGAAATTCACGAAATCCCATCCGGCATGTTTGGCAATAATCAGGTTCTGCGGTTCACCGACCATGGTCATCACGCCGCCGAGAGCAGTACCGATACCGGCATGCATCATCAGGCTGCGCAGAAAGGCGCGGAACTGGTCGAGTGTCTGGCGCTTTTCGGTGCTGTCGATAAATTCATCATCACTGAGCGTCACCGTTTCTTTTCCGGAAGAGGCATACTGATGATAAATCGCATAAAACCCGACAGACACACTGATCACCACGGCGATCACCGTCAGTGCATCCAGAAACGCGGATAAAAAGGCACTTGCCAGACAGAAAGCAAGAGAAAGCGCGCGTTTGGAACGGATAGACAGGAGCAGTTTGGTAAACAGAAACAGCAGCAGCTGCTTCATAAAGTAAATACCGGCAACCATAAAGATCAGCAGCAGGATAACCTCAAGGTTATTCACAATCTCATGGCTGATTTGCGCCGGCGATGTCATGCCGATCAGTACCGCCTCAATCGCCAGCAGGCCGCCGGGTTGCAGCGGATAGCATTTCAGCGCCATCGCAAGGGTGAAAATAAACTCAATGACCAGCAGCCAGCCGGCTGTAAAAGGGTCAATAAAGAAGTAAACAACCGGATTTATAATTAAAAAAAGAATAATAGCAAGCTTATACCAGTCAGGGGAGTGACCCATGAAGTTCTTCAGGAAGGCCTGCCGCATTGATATTTCCATTGTTGCTGTGTGTCCTCCGCAGGGGGTGAAAAGATGATCCGCGTATAACTACAGTGCTTTATACTACGCCGGTATTCTGAATTTATTAAGAATTTAAATCAACTGATGGTCACAGGTTGTACCATTGTGATTTATGACCGGATTCACTCTTTCGCAAGCTGATTGCTATATCGCAGCGTCACATTCTGTTATCATCCGGATAATTGGAAGGTTAATTGTTTTGGACGAAGTCACCTATGGTAATCAAGGCGCAGAGCCCTGCGGGGTTTGCAGAAGAGTATATTATTGAAAGTATCTGGAATAACCGCTTTCCGCCGGGATCCATTTTACCCGCAGAGCGTGAGTTATCTGAACTGATTGGTGTGACCCGGACAACCCTGCGTGAAGTGTTACAACGCCTTGCCAGAGATGGCTGGCTGACGATTCAGCACGGTAAACCGACAAAAATTAATAATTTTTGGGAAACATCCGGACTGAACATCCTGGAAACCATTGCCCGTCTCGATCACGAAAGCGCGCCGAAACTGATTGAGAACCTGCTGGCAGCCAGGACCAATATTGCCTCTATTTTTATCCGTACTGCGTTTCGCAATAATCCGGAAAAATCACTGGAAATTCTCAGTCAGGAAAATGAACCGGATGATAATTCCGATGCGTTCAGCCAGTATGATTATGACGTGTTCCGCGGCCTGGCATTTGCCTCCGGTAACCCGATTTACGGTCTGATCCTCAACGGTCTGAAAGGGTTGTACACCCGTGTCGGCCGCTTCTATTTCGCAAGCCCGGAAGCCCGTAAACTGGCGCGGAATTTTTATCAGCAGCTGACCGGCCTGTGCCGCGAAAAAGCCTATGATAAAGTGCTGGATTGTGTCCGCAGCTACGGCAAAGAGAGCGGTACTATCTGGCAGACCATGCAGAGCGGCATTGCACAGGATCTGAATCCGCAGTAACACAGACTGTATATGATGAAAAACCGGCGCTGAGCCGGTTTTTTGTTATGCGCGGGCCAGTGCCTGTAATATCGCCTGTGACTGTGTCCAGAGCAGGGAGCCACCTTCTTCCGCAAACAGATGATGCTCCGCGTGGGGAAAGCGTCCCGCCAGGATTTTGCCGCCATCCGGGGAGTGCACGGTACTGGTGTCCTTTTCCCCGTACCACAGTGACACCGGACAGGTAATTTGCTCCGGTGTAAATCCCCATTCCTGCATGGCAATCAGCAAATCCTGTGTATAGCCTTCATTTCCCTGAGAAAATGCCTCTGTCATACACTGCCGGTAAGCGGGTAAAAAATCTGCCGCCTGATAAACTGCCAGGTCTGTTTCCCCGCTGTAGTTCAGAATGAAACTCATCAGCCAGTCTGCGGTGATATTTTCCCGTACCCATGAGGTAAACCCGTCAGGCTGAGTCCGTGCGTTCTTCTGCATATCAATGATATCAGCAGATAACAGCGCCCGGGTTGGCGGGTAATCGAACTGATCCTGCCCGGAAATCAGTGCCAGCGCGGAAACTTGCGCATAATAGGCCAGTGCCATGGCATAAACCGCACCCTGAGAGAATCCGGCTGCTCTGAACCGGGTGTAACCCAGCGACTGCATCAGAAAAGTGACATCAGCGGCAAAGGATTCCGGTGATTTTCCGGCATCGGGAGAAGAATTACCGAGCCCGGGGCGATCCGGTGTGATCAGCCGGATATTATTGTCTGCCAGGTAAGGAATACCGAAGCCGGCAGAGCCACTCATGCCTGCACCAGTACAGAACACAACCGGAATACCGGTCTCAGGGCCGGAGTCATACCAACTGAAGCGGCGGCCGTCGGGTAAGAGGGTGATGTTTTTACGTTGGTTTTTAATATTCATCGTTATTACCGGAAAATATGCCGGAAGGCATAAAAAAGAAGAGGGGTTTTCTGATAAATAACCGGCGTAACGTAAATATACGGATTATTTATTCAGTCTGGTGTCATCGGCAACAAAGACGGGTGTCCGGTTGCGTTTCGCGATGAGTTCGCAGCGGTGCCTGCGACAGATAGACTGCATACTATTTAACAAATGCTTATATTACAAGATAATAAAACCATTTTCGGATAAAAGGATAATTTAATTAATTATATCAGTGATTAAAAAAAATACTGTTTTGTGACAGGCAGCAAAGAAACAGACTTAATATGACGTGAGGAGATTCCGCTATGTTGGCAAAATGTTTCTGAAATATTATGCTGATGCTAATGTGAAATAAATAACAAGGCGGCAACATGAACATTGTCATCCTGGGAAGTGGTGTTATCGGTGTCACAACAGCCTGGTATCTCGCGCAGAAAGGGCACGATGTGACTGTTATCGACAGGCAGCCGGCGGCGGCGGAAGAAACCAGCTTCGGTAATGCCGGGCAAATCTCTCCCGGTTATGCCACGCCGTGGGGTGCTCCGGGTATTCCGCTGAAAGCCGTGAAATGGATGTTTGAAAAACATGCACCGCTGGCCATCAGGCCGGATGGTTCGCTGTTCCAGCTGCGCTGGATGTGGCAGATGCTGCGCAATTGCGGCGCTGATTATTACGTCATGAATAAAAGCCGTATGGTACGGATTGCGGAATACAGCCGTGACTGCATGAAAGCATTACGCGCAGAAACCGGAATACAGTATGAGGGGCGTCAGGGTGGCACACTGCAACTATTCCGCACACAAAAACAGCTGGATAACGCAGCCAATGATATTGCAGTTCTGAAACAGGAAGGCGTGGCGTACCGCCTGCTGAGTGCCGGTGAACTGCATGAGGCAGAACCGGCGCTGGCCCATGCGGAACATAAACTGGCGGGTGGCCTGCAACTGCCGAATGATGAAACCGGGGACTGTAATTTGTTCACCAAAAGGCTGGCAGAAATGGCGGAGCAGGCCGGAGTGAAATTCCGCTTCGGTGTCAATATACATCGCCTGCAATTCAGCGGTGATCGTGTCAGCGGGGTGATTTGCGATGAGGAAGTGATCACCGGTGACCAGTATGTGGTGGCGCTGGGGTCATACTCGACAAAATTACTGCACGGCCATATCGCTATCCCGGTGTATCCGCTGAAAGGTTATTCTCTGACCATGCCGATTATTGACGAAAGCCGTGCTCCTGCATCCACGGTACTGGATGAAACCTACAAAATTGCGGTGACCCGTTTTGACCAGCGTATCCGTGTCGGCGGCATGGCAGAAGTGGTTGGTTTTAACCTTGATATTGTCAGACGGCGCTGCGAAACACTGAAAATGGTGGTACAGGATCTTTACGGCGGCGGCGGGGATATCAGCAAAGCCACTTTCTGGACCGGTCTGCGCCCGATGACACCGGACGGCACCCCGATTGTCGGGCCGACTGCGTACAGTAATCTGTTCCTCAATACCGGCCACGGCACCCTCGGCTGGACAATGGCCTGCGGCAGCGGGCAGTTGCTTGCCGATATTATGTCCGGCGATAAACCGGCAATCCGGGCGGATGATCTGGCAGTATCCCGTTATCTGAACGGGTTCAGAACCCGGCTGGTGATCCCGCAGCAGTTACATACCGCATAACCAACAAAATAAGGAGCGGTGATTTTATGCCTCGTCCGATACAGGCTGTGATTGACAGTGAAGCTGTCCGCTATAATCTGGCCCGGGTAAAAGAGCGGGTCAGCCCGTCCCGGGTATGGGCAGTGGTAAAAGCGGATGCATACGGACATGGCATTGAACGGATTTTTCCGGCACTGGCACAGGCGGAGGGCATTGCGCTGCTGGATTTCAGTGAGGCAGTGAAGGTTCGCAAACTGGGTTGGCAAAAGCCGGTTCTGCTGCTGGAGGGATTTTTTCAGCCAGCGGATCTGTCACTGATTGACCGTTATCAGCTGTCAACGTCTGTACACAGTGAGTGGCAGATCAAAGCGATAGAGGAAGCATCATTTATTCATCCGCTGAATGTATATCTGAAACTGAACAGCGGCATGAACCGGTTGGGTTTTTCACCGGCGGCGTATCTGAATGCACTCCAGCGCCTGACAGTATTGCCGCAGGTCGGCACTATCACACTGATGAGCCATTTTGCGGATGCGGATTTAACCGCCGGTATTCATAAACAGATGTCGCGTATTGCACTGTTCAGTTCTCTGAACTTACCGCAGTGTCTGGCAAATTCCGCAGCGGCCATGTGGGAACCGGACACCCGCGCGGATGAAGTGCGCTGCGGTATCATCCTCTATGGTGTTTCACCCAGCGGCAACAGTGCGGATATTGCAGAGTTCGGCCTGAAACCGGCGATGACTCTCCGCAGTGAAATTATTGCTGTTCATGATATTGAAGCCGGTGAAACCGTGGGTTATGGCAGTCGTTTTACCGCCGCGGCACCGATGCGGATTGCCACCATTGCCTGTGGTTATGCGGATGGTTATCCGCGCCATGCACCGGACGGCACACCGGTCTGGATTGCCGGACAGCGCTGCCCGCTGGCGGGACGGATCTCCATGGATATGCTGACAGTTGATATCACCCGCTGTCCGGAGGCGGATATCGGTACACCGGTTGAATTGTGGGGCGCGAATCTTCCGGCGGATGATGTCGCACAATATGCCGGGACTATCGGCTACGAACTGCTGACAGCGCTGGCACGGCGGGTACCGGTGATCACTGCCGGGTAATTATACGTCTTTCCGGCTGTTTTTATGATCCTGATAAATACCCGGCCACTCTGTGCGCAGTAAACTGTTCCGGTTGAAATCAGGCAGGAGTGCGTTATGCAGGCGGGTGTGGAAATCCGGGTGAAGGGAAAAGTTCAGGGAGTCGGGTTTCGTCCGGCTGTCTGGCAGATAGCCCATCAGATGGGATTGTGCGGTGATGTCAGCAATGACAGTGAAGGGGTGCTTATCCACCTTCCGGCAGAAGCGGATATCGCCGGTTTTATCAGCCGGTTACAGGCACAATGCCCGCCGCTGGCGCGAATCGACCATATCGGGCAGCAGCATTATACCTTTGAACAGTGTCCGGCGGCATTTACCATCACCGCCAGCGGACAGGGGGAAATGGATACCGAAATTATCCCGGACGCAGCAACCTGTGATGTTTGTCTGAGTGAATTGTTTGCCCCCGGCAACCGCCGTTACCGTTATCCTTTTATTAACTGCACACACTGCGGGCCCCGTTTCACCATTATCAGGGGAATGCCGTATGATCGTCCGAATACCGCGATGTCGGTTTTTCCGTTTTGTCCGGTGTGTCAGCATGAATACCGTGACCCGGCAGATCGCCGCTTCCATGCTCAGCCGAATGCCTGTCCGGATTGCGGACCGCATATCTGGCTGACGGATCCGCAGCAGCAGATTACCGCCCGCTTTGATGATGCTCTGTCAGCCGCAGTCCGTTTGCTGAAAGACGGCAAAATTCTGGCGATGCAGGGACTGGGTGGCTTTCACCTGGTGGCGGATGCACAAAACAGTGACGCTGTGGCCGTACTGAGAGCCCGAAAACACCGGCCTGCCAAGCCATTTGCGGTGATGATACCGTCCGTTGACTGGTTGGCGGAATGCACAGGCAGGAAGCCGGATCCCGGCCTGATTACCCTGCTGAAAAGCCCTGCCGCACCGATTGTGCTGACAGATGAACCGGAAGTGATCGCCGCATTGTCTCCGCTGGTCGCACCGGGATTGTGTGAAACCGGCATTATGCTGCCGTCTAATCCGTTACAGCACCTGTTGCTGCATGATATTCAGCGCCCGCTGATTATGACCTCCGGGAATGCATCAGGCCATACTCCGGCGCTGGATCACGCAGCGGCATTTGAGCAGCTCAGTTCCATTGCCGATGCTTTTCTGTTACATAACCGCGAAATTATTCAGCGGGCGGATGATTCCCTTGTCCGCTATCAGTCCGGTGATATTCAGGTGCTGCGGCGCGCGCGCGGTTATGTGCCGGATGCTATCGATGTCAGCACAGTGACCGGCAAAAATCCGCCGGCAGTTCTGGCACTGGGTGGTGACCTGAAAAACACCTTCTGCCTGCTGCATCATCAGCAGCTGATTACCGGGCCGCATCTCGGGGATTTGGCTGATCTCTCCGTACAGGGGCAACTGGAGGCTTCGCTGAAACTGTTTGAGCGGATTTATCAGTTCAAACCACAGGTTATCGCCGGGGATGCGCATCCCGGCTATATCAGTCATCAGATGGGGATGGCACTGGCACAGGCGCATCAGGTGCCGTTCATGCCGGTTTATCATCATCACGCGCATATTGCAGCCTGTCTGGCAGAACACGGCTGGCGTCAGGAAGATGGTGAAGTCGTAGGGATAGCACTGGACGGCCTCGGATACGGCGCGGATAACACACTATGGGGCGGTGAAATCCTGGCGGGTGATTACCGTCATATGACCCGTACCGGCGGGTTACCGGCCGTGAGTTTGCCGGGGGGCGACAAAGCGGCGGTGCAGCCGTGGCGTAACCTGCTGGCTCATCTGTATCACGCCGGTTTGTGGCCGTCTTCACCACTGGCATCGCGGCTTGCCGGGAAGAATGTATCATTACTGATTAAAGCCATTGAGCAGGGTATCAATGCCCCGAAAGCATCATCCTGCGGGCGTTTGTTTGATGCAGTGGCCTGTGCGCTCGGATTAACCGCAGATCAGATAAGCTGGGAAGGGGAAGCCGCCTGTGCGCTGGAAAATTGCTCGTTACAGTGTCACAACCAGAATGAGCTTATTACCGGTGAAACACTGCCGCTGACTGCGGATAACACTATTAATTTACGTCCGCTCTGGCAGATGCTGGCGGATGATACTCAGACAATACCGGAAAGAGCATTCCGTTTTCATGTACTGCTGGCAAATACGGTTGCCGGGCTGGCGGATGATACAGCAACCCGGAAAAATACGGATACCATCGTGCTCTCCGGCGGCGTGTTTAATAACCGGTTGCTGCGCCGTATTATTAAGGACAGATTAAGCCACAGACAGGTGCGGGAACCCCGTCAGTTGCCATGTGGAGATGGCGGAATAGCGGCAGGTCAGGCACTTATCGCGGCAATGACATTACTTAACTGAAACCGGTGGCACGATTTAGCACAGTAAATATTTGTAATTTTTATCATCGCTGAATTATCATTCACCGTAATATATGCGCCCCGCAAACATTTGTTGCGGTAATTTGTACATGAATTTAACTCAGGAAATGATAATGCATAAGAAATTAACCGGCCTGCTCAGTCTCAGTATGTTAACTGTCATGTCAGCCTCTGCCTTTGCAGACGACGGAAAATGGTCTGTCGGTGCTTCCGTACTTTATCAGGAGCAGGCATACCGCGGCACAAAAACATCTGATAAATTTATGCCGGTTCCGATGGTTAACTATGAAGGTAAAAACTTTTATTTTCATACTTTAGCGACCGGTTATTATCTGTGGAATGACAAAAAAGATCAGCTGTCCGTTGACCTGTTCTACTATCCGCAGGCATACCGTGCCAAAGATAATAAAGATTCCCGCATGCGCAAACTCGATAACCGCCGTGATACTGCCATGGCCGGGCTGAGCTACCGCCATCATGAAGAGTGGGGAACACTGCGTACCAACTTCTCCGGAGATATCCTGGGTAAAAGTGACGGTATGCGTTTTGATGCCGCTTACCTTTACGGGTTTGAGGGCGATAAATGGTCTGTCCAGCCGGGCGTGGGTGTAATCTGGTCCAGCGAAAAACAGAACCGTTATGAATACGGGATCACCGCTGCTGAATCCCGCCGCAGCGGTCTGGATGAATACCGTCCGGGCAGTAGCTGGACACCGTATGTTGAGGTGACCGGTCATTATCAGTTTGATGAAAACTGGTCTGCATTCGCCATGGGCCGCATCGACCTGTTACCAAGTGAGGCCAAAGACAGCCCGATGGTGGATAAAAAACACACCTCTATCCTGTGGACTGGTGTGACTTATACTTTCTGATAATTCAGTGGTATAACAGAACTGCACCTGACCTGTGTCCGGTGCAGTTTTTTTATGGCTGTTAACCATGCCGGAGGACTTCTGTGATCAGTGTATTGCGTCATTGTCTGCTGTTGCTCTGTTTTTTTGCCTCCGCTGTGTACGCGTGGCAGCCGCAGCAGGGCGATATTATTTTCCATACCTCGCGCACCTCTCAGAGCCTCGCCATACAAAAAGCGACCGGGTCGGTCTACAGCCATATGGGGATTATTCTGTTGCGTGATGGTAAGCCGTATGTGTATGAGGCGGCAAAAACAGTCCGCTTTACACCGCTGAAACAGTGGATTGCACGCGGCACCGGTAACCATTACGTGGTGAAACGCCTGAAAAAGCCGCTGAGTGCCTCACAGCAGCAGGCGTTATACCGTGAGGCGATACGGTATCAGTCCCGGCCTTACGACCTGACATTTTCATGGGATGATGAGCGGATTTATTGTTCTGAACTGGTCTGGAAAATCTATAAAAATGCCCTGAATACAGAGGTCGGTCAGTTACAGACATTGCGGGAGTTTGATTTATCTTCACCGGAAGTACAGGCAAAGATGAAAGAACGGTACGGAAAGGCGGTTCCGCTGAATGAAACGGTGATTTCGCCGGTGGCTGTGTTTGATTCACCGCTGCTGACAACGGTATATGAAAGCCGGTAAGCATTCACCGGCTTTATATGTTCCTGAGCAGCCCGTCAGCCGATTTTCGGGTTCAGACGGATACGGACAGAGAGATGGGACGGTTTATCGCCCTGCGGTGCCATAGGACGGTTAATCCGCGCACTTTCGGCACACACCATTGTTTTATAACCGTCATCCGGCATATCGGCCATTGAAGCGGACAATGCTGCACCGGGGTTCCAGCACACCACATCGCTGTGATGAAAGTGTACCACTTCAATATGACGTTTTAATTTCTTATCGTGGATATAGGTGGATTGCTCCGGCTCGGTATAGATGCGGTCGGTACGGCCGTTGAAAACCAGCTTTGTCTCTTCCGTATATTCTTCACGCTGTGACAGATTATCCAGCAGATGCTGCCCCAGCCCGCTGATACTGACCTGTGCAATATCGCCGACGGTAAAATAGGTATGCAGTGCAGCGGTTGCCTGATACTGCCCGTAAGCTTCCAGCTCAACCTCACAGGTGTCTCCCAGGCGGATGCGGGCGATCAGTGTGAACTCGTGCGGCCACAATTTGCGGGTTTCCGCACTGTCACGCAAGGTGAATGTGAGAAATACACTCTCTTCATTTTCATTATGAGCGGTGAACTCCCACTGCATAATACGGGCAAAGCCGTGGGAAGGTGCCTGCACCGGACCGAACCACGGCCAGCAGACAGGGATCCCGCCGCGGATGGCCACACCCGGGGTAAATGCACTGTTTTCACTGAGCCATAATCCCGGCTGTTCTGAACCGGCCGGTTGCCATGCCAGCACCTGTGCTCCCTGAAAACTGACCGCAGCACGGACTTTCGGATGGTCGATCACAATAACCGGCAAATCCCCCATCTGACGCTGGGACAGCGAAGGGGTGATCGGACTGGTAACCGGTAACGCAAGAAGGCGCTCAATCATAATTTACCCTTTTGTAATAAAAACAGGACATTTACTTTCTACTTTACGACTGTTTACCACAAAACAAAAGAGCCGCAAAAGCGGCTCTTTGTGAGGATAACAGAGTGCAGACTTATTTGGAGATGTGTGCAATCAGATCCAGAACTTTATGAGAATAACCGGTTTCGTTGTCATACCAGGAAACCAGTTTCACAAAGTTGTCGTTCAGTGCGATACCGGCTTTGGCATCGAACACAGAAGTCAGTACTTCGCCATTGAAGTCAGTGGAAACCACGTCATCTTCGGTGTAACCCATTACGCCTTTCAGCTCGCCTGCTGCTGCCGCTTTGATAGCTTCACAGATTTCAGCGTAAGTTGCTGCTTTTTCCAGACGGACTGTCAGGTCAACAACAGAGACGTTAGGCGTAGGAACACGGAAAGACATACCGGTCAGTTTACCGTTCAGTGCAGGGATAACTTTGCCCACTGCTTTTGCTGCGCCGGTAGAAGACGGGATGATGTTCTGGGATGCACCGCGGCCGCCGCGCCAGTCTTTGTGTGAAGGACCGTCAACAGTTTTCTGGGTGGCAGTGGTTGCGTGAACAGTGGTCATCAGACCTTCAACGATACCGAATTTGTCGTTGATGACTTTTGCCAGTGGTGCCAGGCAGTTAGTGGTACAGGATGCGTTAGAAACGATTTCCTGGCCCGCGTAATCTTTGTGGTTAACACCCATAACAAACATCGGGGTCGCATCTTTGGAAGGACCGGTCAGAACGACTTTCTTCGCGCCTGCCTGGATGTGTTTGCGTGCAGTTTCGTCAGTCAGGAACAGACCGGTTGCTTCAGCAACAACATCAACACCGGCTTCGTTCCACTTCAGGTTCGCAGGGTCACGTTCGGAGGTAACGCGGATAGTTTTACCATTAACAACCAGATGGCCATCTTTCACTTCAACGGTACCGTTAAAACGGCCGTGAGTTGAGTCGTACTTCAGCATGTATGCCATGTAATCTGCATCGAGCAGGTCGTTGATTGCAACGATTTCGATATCTGAACGCTCTTGTGCAGCACGGAATACGATACGGCCGATACGACCAAAACCATTAATACCTACTTTGATAGTCATAGTATTACCACCAGCTATTTGTTAGTGAATTAAAGTTGCTACTAAAGTTACCAAAACCTTGCCAGCCGTCAAGCGGAATCGTGTCAATTAATGTCATTTAACATTTAATCTGCTCAACAAATCGCCACTTTCAGTAAATTTGTCGCCGCTATTATCGGGACTTAGCGGAATAAAGACAGCGTGTATGGGGCATAAATGTGAAACATGTCACAAATAAGTGGTGTCAATGCTGACATGACAAGTTTAGAATAACATCCGGTCATTTGATGTTAATTTTTTGTTATTCTGTATTCTGACTGACCCTGCACAATAATGATAAGGATTCAGCTATGTCCGGGACTGATAAAAAGCGGGATACACCCGCTGAGCTGACAGATATTCAGCGCTATGTCACACAGGAAGCGGGAACTGAGCACCCGTTTACCGGCCGCCTGCTCTATAATGAGAAACAGGGGGTATACCGTTGTATTTGTTGTGGTTCTCCGCTTTTTTATTCGGATACCAAGTTTGATGCCGGCTGCGGCTGGCCGAGTTTTTATGAGCCGGTCAGCAAAAGTGCAGTCCGGTATATTGACGATACCTCTCATGGCATGCATCGTATTGAGACCCGTTGCGGCCATTGTGATGCGCATCTGGGACATGTTTTTCCTGACGGGCCTGCGCCGACAGGGCAGCGTTATTGTATTAACTCAGCATCACTGAGTTTTGAAGATGAAAAAACAAAAGCAATAACAAACGGTTAGTTTGGTTATATTGAAATTTAACATTTATATAACGATAGAAAAAACGATTCAGCTTCTGATGTGATCAAAAGGTAAAATCAGATGCTTTCGGGGAAGGAACTGTATGGAAATTGATGATTTATTGTCCGCCATGACGCCGGAAGTCTACGGGCGTCTGGTGACAGCCGTCGAACTGGGTAAATGGGCCGATGGTGTACCACTGACGGAATCTCAGAAAAGCAGCAGTCTGCAGCTGGTGATGTTATGGCAGTCCCGCCATAACGCGGATCCGGCACATATGACGGTGGGGACTGACGGGGAAATCAGCCTGAAAAGTAAGCAGGAGCTGAAAGCGCTGTTTACCGATACGCATCTGGCCACACTGAAACCGCAGGACTGAGTGTAAAACGGGACAGTGTTTACTGTCCCGTCATGACATTTGCTATTCTTTCTCGCCGCAGAACTGAGCCGCTGTCTGCAACCGCGCACCGGCGTTCTCCATCTCCGCAAATGCGGTGAGGCTGTCATCCGGCTTTAAATTAACACCCCGGCAGCCGTCTGTGATCACAGTGACGGCAAATCCTTCCGCCAGGGCATCCAGCACCGTAAATTTAACGCAGTAATCGGTGGCAATTCCCAGAACAGCGAGATGCGTGATCTTCAGTTCTGCCAGCAGTTGCATCAGGGCGGTCGGCTCCCGGTGGTCGTTATCATAAAACGCGCTGTAACTGTCCGTGGCCTGGTTTTCACCCTTATAAATAATATGAGTGATAGCCTGTTTATTCAGGTCAGGATGAAAATCCGCCCCCGGAGTGTTCTGCACACAATGCACCGGCCACCAGACTTGGGGCAGTCCGTTCAGTTCGCCGCATTCACCAATCACTGTCCCGGAATTGACGGCAAAGCTCAGATGCTCAGCCGGATGCCAGTCCTGACTGGCGATCACCGGGATATTCTGTTGCTGACAACGGGCTATCATCCGGTTCGCTGTGCGGATCACCGCATCACTGTCGCGGACAGCCAGGCTGCCGCCCTGACAAAAATCATTCTGAATATCCACCAGAAGCAGTGCCGGTTTCATTGCAGACTCCTTAGTTGTCGTTATAGCTCAGCTCGCCGCGCAGATCCTGCTGCATCAGAATGCGGATCTCATCGCTGGTGTAATCCTGGCTGAGCAGATAATGCAGTTTGGTCAGCGCCGCCTCGAAGGTCATATCAAAGCCGCTGATCACGCCGGCTTCTGCCAGTGCATGACCGGTGGCATAGCCGCCCATATTGACGCGTCCTGAAATACACTGTGTCAGATTGATCACAATGATGCCGCGCTCTGTGGCCTCCCGTAATGCGGTGAGCAGTTTTGGCTGCTGCGGTGCATTACCGACACCATAGGAGCGGATAATCAGTGCCTTGACCGGCTGCTGCAGAATGTTGTTCACCACATCCACTGACAAGCCCGGATACACGGTTACCACGCCGATGGGCTGCGGGGTGATGTTATGCAGCGTGAAAGGTGCGGTGCTCTGCGGCAGCGGGTGAGTATTGAGATTGCGGATATTAATCCCGGCTTCCATCAGCGGCGGGTAGTTCGGGGAGGTAAAGGCCGCAAAGCCGTCAGCATGTGCTTTGACGGTGCGGTTGCCCCGGTATAAGCGGTTATTGAAGAATAATCCCACTTCATTGACCGGATAATTCGCCGCCAGATAAAGGGCATTAAGCAGATTGATCTGGCCATCTGAGCGCAGTGCCTCAAGCGGGATTTGTGACCCTGTCACAATGACCGGCTTGGTCAGGTTCTCAAACATAAAGGAGAGCGCTGATGCGGTGAACGCCATGGTATCCGTACCATGCAGGATAACGAAACCATCATAGTGGTCATACTGGGCTTTGATATCATCCGCGATACACTGCCAGTCATCCGGTGTCATATCGGAAGAGTCAATCAGCGGCTGGTGCTCGGTGATGGTGAAATCCGGCATCTCCGGACGGAAGAACTCCGGCATTTTGGCAACCTGGCGCTGAAGGTGGCCGGAAACAGGGATATAGCCCTGCGCCGAGTGCTGCATACCGATAGTCCCGCCGGTATAGACCACATAAATGGATTTCTTTTGCATGTTACTGCTCTTAACAATGAGTACAGGGAAGGAAATTATAGGGGCTTCAGAAATAAAAAAAAGCCTGTTCGTCACGAACAGGCTTTTGTCAGCTGAGAAGAAAACTTACTGAATATTGGTGCAATTTAAGCAGAATGCATAACGGTACTGCGGATCCGTCAGCATTTTCATAAAGGATGCCTGCTGTGTCAGCTGTGCACCGACCGGCGCCGGGATCAGTCCCTGCAATGATGACGGCAGTGTCACCTTCACATTACCGGCCGTTTCCGCGAGCAGTCTGTCAATGAATGTCATTTCCGGCTGCATCCAGTTCAGTACCGGATGCTCAACAGAAGCCAGTTCTGCCGCTTTGGCAACCGCATCATCAAAATCACCGAGTTTGTCGACCAGACCGTTAGCTTTGGCATCTGAACCGACCCAGACACGACCCTGCGCAATTTTATCCACTTCCTCCGGCGTCTTGTGACGGGATTTGGCAACGAGATTAATAAAATTGCTGTAGCCGCTTTCAATATAGAGCTGCATCAGCTCTGAGAATTCCGGTGTCAGTGCTTTGGTTACGGTGGCATCGGCCAGCGGCGAGGTGGACACGCCGTCAGTGTGCACGCCGATTTCGCTCAGCGAGTCCTCAAATGTGGTGACTACGCCGAAAATACCGATGGAGCCGGTAATGGTGCTCGGTGAGGCAACAATGTAGTTTGCCGGTGTTGAGACCCAGTAACCGCCGGAAGCTGCCACGCCGCCCATGGAAACCACCACTGCCTTGCCGCTCTGTTTCAGTGCCGCGACTTCCGCACGGATCTGCTCCGATGCCGTCACACTGCCGCCCGGGCTGTTCACCCGCAGTACCAGCGCTTTCACTTCCGGATCCAGACGGGCTTCGCGGAGTTGTGCGGCGATAGTATCACTGCCGGCCATGCCGGGGGCATCCGGGCCGTCAACGATAGCACCCTGAACCACAACCACAGCGATATTACCGGTGGTCTTGCCCTGCGGCACGCCGATGTTCATGTTTTTGGCGTACTCGGTAAACGGAATCGCATTGATTGTGTTGTTCTTCTTATCCCAGCCGAAAGTTTTGGCCATTTCGGATTCAAACACGTTAGCCGGCATGATCTCATCAACCAGTTTTTGCGTGACGGCATAAGCGGCATTATCACCTTTTGCCGTTTTCATCAGAGCCAGCATCTGCTGTGCGCCCGGGAAAATGGTGTTCTTACCGGTTTTGCGGTTTTCCGAGAGACTGGTGAGATAGTTATCCCACAGCACACTGATAAAACGCTGTGTGGATTCGCGGGCTTCCGGTGACATATCATTGCGCAGCATCGGCTCAACCGCTGATTTATAGGTACCGACGCGGAAGATATGGGTTTTCACCTTCAGCATTTCCAGCAATTCGTTATAATACAGCGTATTGGTGGCGAAGCCGTAGATACCGACGCTGCCCTGCGGCGGCATATATATCTTGTCTGCATAGGATGCCAGGTAATATTGAGCCTGATTATAGTTGCCGCTGACGGCATAGACCCGCTTACCCTGTTTGCGGAATTCCGTGATGGTTTTACCGATATACTGAAGTGACGGCTGGTCAGCACCAACGAAATCATCCAGCTTCAGGATCATTCCGGTAATATCCGGGTCGGTGGCGGCGGTACGGATAGTTTCCACCACATCAAACAGGGAGTTTTCCTGTAACTGACCGGAAGACGCGCCAAGCAATTGGAGAGAGAGACTTTCCAGCGGACTGTTACGGGTCAGCTGATCGACGACAACGCCGGAAAGATTTACATATAATGCTCCGGGTTCACGGCTGGTCTGAGTATCCTGCTCACTGAGCAGTGCATAGGCCCCGGCGGCTAACAGCAGTATGATGATAAAAAGGACATTGGCGACAAGCTGACGCACAAAATTCAGTATACGCCAGCTCCATTTAAATATTCCGGCAATGATAGTCCATAAAGTATGCATGACGGCTCCAAAGACAAAGATGTCCTGCTATCGTAAAGAGGATGTGCGGATTTGTCAGCCTGAAAACGACACATTGCGGAAAATATAGGCAGTTAAGCAATCTATCCTTAAAAATAGTGAAAAAAGTGGTAGCTTATTAGCGACTAAAAAAGGGGAAAACCGATGGATGCACTGACATTACTACTCAATCGCCGTTCTGCTTCTCGTCTGACCACACCTGCGCCCGAAGGCGAAGCATTAAAAAATATTCTCAATGCCGGGATGCGTGCGCCGGATCATGGCGCGTTACAGCCCTGGCATTTTATCGTGATGCAGGATGACGGCATCACCAAATTCAGTCAGTTGCTCGAAAAAGCGGCAAAAACAGCCGGACTCGGGCCGGAAGTGGAAGAGAAAGCCCACAATGCGCCACTGCGCGCACCGCTGATTATCACGGTTATCGCGAAAGTGAAGCCGGAACATAAAGTTCCTGAATGGGAGCAGGTCGCGGCGGCAGGTTGTTCGGTTCATGCGATGCAGATGGCTGCTGTGGCTCAGGGCTTCGGCGGGATCTGGCGCACCGGCTCGTGGACAAAGGACCCGGTGGTACGGGAAGGTCTGGGATGTGAGGAGCACGATAAAATTGTCGGCTTTCTGTATCTCGGCACTCCGGCACTGAAAGCGCCTGCCAAAGTGGCGGCACCGGATCTGACACCGTTTGTCACGTATTTCTGAGCGGATTGACGTTAACAAGGAGACTATCATGTCAGAAGCGGTGCGTTTAACGCAATACAGTCACGGCGCGGGTTGCGGCTGTAAAATTTCCCCGAAAGTGCTCGATACCATCCTGCACAGTGAGCAGGCAAAATTTATCGATCCTAATCTGCTGGTCGGCAATGAATCCCGTGATGATGCGGCGGTGTATGATATCGGTAATGGTACCGGCATCATCAGCACCACCGATTTCTTTATGCCGATTGTGGATGACCCGTATGATTTCGGCCGTATCGCGGCCACCAACGCCATCAGTGATATTTATGCTATGGGTGGCAAGCCGATTATGGCGATTGCGATCCTCGGCTGGCCGGTCGCCAAACTGGCCCCGGAAATTGCACAGCAGGTGATTGAGGGCGGGCGTGCGGTCTGCCGTGATGCCGGTATTTCACTGGCGGGCGGTCACTCCATTGATGCGCCTGAGCCGATTTTCGGCCTGGCGGTCACCGGTATCGTCCCGACAGATAAAATCAAACAAAATAACCGTGCGAAAGCCGGTTGCCATCTGCTGCTGACCAAACCGCTGGGTATCGGCATTCTGACTACGGCTGAAAAACAGAGCAAACTGCGTCCGGAACATAAAAATCTGGCGCGTGACACCATGTGTCAGCTCAATAAACCGGGTGCGGACTTCTCTGAAATCGACGGTGTAAAAGCCATGACAGACGTGACCGGTTTTGGTCTGCTCGGCCATCTGAGTGAAATCTGTCAGGGTTCCGGGTTACAAGCCGTAATCCACACTGATTCTGTTCCGGTACTGCCTGGTGTGTATGACTATATTGCACAGGGCTGCTGCCCGGGCGGCACTCAGCGTAACTTTGACAGCTACGGCCACCTTATCGGTGAAATGACCGACGTTCAGCGCAAACTGCTGTGTGATCCGCAGACATCCGGCGGCCTGCTGCTGGCGGTTGATCCGGCGGCGCGTGAGGAAGTGGAGGCAGTTGCCCGCAAATACGGCCTGACATTAAGCCCGGTCGGTGAACTGACTGAGCCGGACGCATCCCGTGCACTGATTGAAGTCACCGCATAAACATGCGTTTGTTTATTGCCGAAAAGCCCAGCCTCGCCCGTGCGATTGCGGATGTATTACCCAAACCGCACCAGCGGGGGGACGGCTTTATCCGCTGCGGTCAGAATGACTGTGTGACCTGGTGTGTCGGCCACCTGCTGGAGCAGGCAGAGCCGGATGCGTATGATCCGCGTTATGCCCGCTGGAACCTGGCTGATCTGCCGATTATCCCGCAAAAATGGATCCTCAGACCCCGCGACGCGGTGGCGAAACAACTGCGCACCATCGGTACGCTGCTCAGTTCCGCAACGGAAGTTATCCACGCCGGAGACCCCGATCGCGAAGGGCAGTTGCTGGTGGATGAGGTACTGGATTTCCTGGAGCTCGCGCCGGAAAAACGTCAGCAGGTGCAGCGCTGTCTGGTCAATGACCTTAACCCGCAGGCGGTAACCCGGGCAGTGGATAAAATGCGTCTTAACCGTGATTTTATCCCGCTGTGTGTTTCGGCACTGGCACGGGCACGGGCAGACTGGCTCTACGGCATCAATATGACACGCGCTTACACTATTCTCGGCCGTAATGCGGGGTATAACGGTGTGCTTTCGGTCGGCCGGGTGCAGACCCCGGTGCTCGGGCTGGTGGTGCGGCGTGATGAGGAAATTGAAAACTTTGTGCCGCGCGATTTCTTTGAGGTGCGGGCACATATTGTTACCCCGGCGGACGAACGTTTTACGGCAATGTGGGTGCCGAGTGAGGCCTGCCAGGATTATCAGGATGACGAAGGACGCCTGACTCACCGGCCGCTGGCGGAGCATGTGGTCAGCCGCATCACCGGTAAACCGGCCTTTGTGACCGATTTTCAGGATAAAACGGAAAATGAAATCGCGCCGCTGCCGTTTTCACTGTCTGCGTTACAGATTGAGGCTGCCAAACGCTACGGGTTGAGCGCCCAGGCAGTGCTGGATATCTGTCAGCGTCTGTATGAAACCCACAAACTGATTACCTATCCCCGTTCGGACAGCCGTCATCTGCCGGAAGAGCATTTTGCCGGGCGTCACAGTGTGTTCAATGCGATTTCTGTGCATACCCCGCATCTGCTGCCGCAGGATAACCTCGATGATTCGCAGCGTAACCGCTGCTGGGACGATAAAAAGGTCGATGCGCACCACGCCATCATTCCGACCGCCAAATCGGTCACCGTGTCGCTCAGTGAGAATGAAGCCAATATCTACGAGCTGATTGCGCGTCAGTATCTGATGCAGTTTATGCCGGATGCACAATACCGCAAATGCGTGATTGAGCTGGATATCGCCAACGGCAAATTTGTGGCAAAGGCGCGTTTCCTTTCTCAGGCAGGCTGGCGGACCATGCTGGGTGCCAAAGAGCGTGACGAGGAAAACGAAGGTACACCGCTGCCGGTGCTGACCAAAGGGGATGAACTCCTGTGTGAGCGCGGTGAAGTGGTGGAGCGTCAGACTCAGCCGCCGAGACCCTTTACCGATGCCACGCTGCTGTCAGCAATGACCGGGATTGCCCGGTTTGTGAAAGATAAGGCGCTGAAAAAAGTACTGCGCGAAACTGACGGACTGGGCACTGAAGCGACCCGCGCCGGGATTATCGAACTGCTGTTCCGCCGCGAGTTTTTGTACAAAAAAGGGCGGAATATTCATTCGTCCCCGGCAGGGCGCGCACTGATTCATGTTCTGCCCGAAATGGCCACCTTACCGGATATGACGGCGCACTGGGAATCCACACTGACACAAATCAGTGAAAAACAGTATCGTTATCAGGATTTTATGGTGCCGTTGTCTGAAACACTGACCGGGCTGATAAACCAGGCCCGGCAGAACCGGAATGTCCGTGCTTTCCGTGATTTACCACCACCGCCGCAGGCGAAGAAGGCCGGCGCGAAAGGCAAAGGTAAAACCGCTGCGAAGGGCAAAGGGAAGACCGGCGGAAAAAAAGCGCCGCTACAGGAAGAAGAATAAAAAATGTCCCGCACTGCGGGACATTTTTTTATCAGCGGGTTAAATCAAATTCAGCCCAGATTGGCGCGTGGTCAGAGGGTTTTTCCATACCACGGATTTCATAATCAATGCCGGTGGCGGTACAGCGTGGTGCCAGCGAGTTGCTTGCCAGAATCAGGTCAATCCGCAGTCCCCGGTTGTCATCAAAGCCGCGTGAACGGTAATCGAACCACGAGAAACGGTCGTCTGCATCCGGATACATCGCGCGGTAAGTGTCAGTCAGTCCCCAACTGAGCAGGCGATCCATCCACTCGCGCTCTTCCGGCAGGAAAGAGCATTTGCCGGTCTTCAGCCAGCGTTTGCGGTTGGCGTCACCAATTCCGATATCAATATCCTGCGGGCTGATATTCATATCACCCATAATAACAATCGGATCCTGGTTGGAGCGCCCGGACAGATAGTCCTGTAAATCCTGATAGAACTTGGTTTTCGCCGGGAATTTCAGCGGGTGGTCGCGGCTCTCTCCCTGGGGGAAATAACCGTTAATCACTGTCAGTACCCCGGCCGGGGTATCAATATCCGCCATAATCAGGCGGCGCTGGGCATCTTCATCATCCCCGGCGAAGCCTTTGCGCACGGCAAGCGGCTCTGCTTTGGTCAGCAGGGCGACGCCGTAATGGGATTTCTGGCCGTGATAAAAAATGTGGTAGCCGAGGTGTTTCAGGTCATCGAGCGGGAACATCTCGTCATGGACTTTGGTTTCCTGGAGGCCGATAACATCAGGCTGATGCTGTGCGATAATCGCTTCCAACTGGTGAGGCCGGGCTCTTAACCCGTTAATGTTAAAAGAGACAAACTTCATAGAATTCCAACCGGTTGATGAGTTAACAACAAAAGAGTAACAGATCGCAGAAAAAAAGTAACCCGCCGGCAGAATAATAAAAACCGGCACACCCGGCAGGGGTTAATATATCTTAATTTTAATTGACAAAATAATCAGCATTAATAATGATTATTCTTTCTTCTGTACAGTGAAATGAAATGGGTGTGATAAAAATCGGAAGGAAGATTTTAGTGTTTATGTATTAATCTTTAAAATGAAATTTAATAAAACAGAATAATAAAAATATAACATTGCATTATTGTTATTGTATAAATTTTAATAAAAATCGTATTTAAACTCTTTGTGTAAGAAAAAAACACCAGAAATAAAGTCGTTACATATCAATAAGTAATTATTTAACTGATTATTTACTACAGCACAGGAATCGACATTATGTTTTTTTCAAGGAAGTTAGAAGCCTTTATGGCCGTTGTTGAATACGGCTCACTCAGCAAGGCAGCAAAAGTGATGAACAGGACAACCCCGCCGGTGGCGAAGTCTATCAAGGACTTTGAGATCTCGCTGGGTAAGCGTTTATTTAAACGCGAAAAATTTGGTATGAGCCTGACGCGGGAAGGAATGGAGTTGTACAATGATCTTAAGGATCTTTATATGCAGGAAAAAGAAATCACCAAAAAACATATCAGTGGAACGATATGTAATAAGGTGAATATATTTTATGACTGGGGGAAAAGTAAATATATTGCGGCACTGTACCGGACGGCATTCAAAGCAGGTATACAAATTAATATATTTCGTTTCCACTATGATTGTATTGATGAAATAAATGATTTCGAGGGCAATACGCTGATACTGTCGTCAGAGCAGGTTATCAGCGAACGTTTTAGGCTGCTGCGCCACTTACCGCAGGGACAAATCGGAATTTGCTGCCGTCGTTCACTGTTTCAGGACTGTGATAACAATTTACAGACATTATTATCCTCCTGTGTCTGGTTATGTGAGCCGTTATTATATGAAAGCCCGTTACTCAAAACATTATTGCTGCAGCTCGGTGAGCAGAGCAAACATGAACATGTGCATCTGATCGACAATGTGAACAGTTATCTGCATCTGCTGATTGACGGAGATTATCTCTGCTTTATTGACGAACACCCGAAAACGCTGCCGTACAGCGATGAGCTGATTTTTCTGCCGTTATCGCAGAGTGAGGCGGAAAATCATTGTTATCTGTACAAATCGAAATCACACGCGAGTGTGCTGAACAAAATAATGGATTGTATTGAGAATATGAAATAACAGGAGAGAAGAGAGATGGTGGTGGGAGAAGGATTCGAACCTTCGAAGTCTGTGACGGCAGATTTACAGTCTGCTCCCTTTGGCCGCTTGGGTATCCCACCAAAAATCAAATTGTCTGTCCGTTCAGCTGTTGCCTTGGAACGGGCTGCATAATAGCAAATATGCGGACGCTGTAAAGTAAAAAAAGAGAAAAAATGTGTGGTCGTTGTTTTTTTGCCCGAAGTGCACGTTAACCGTGCAACTTCAGGCAATTAAGCCGTTATAAAATGACAGTACGGTTACCGTAAACGAATACCCGTTGTGTCAGAACACGCCCCAGGGCATGGCTGAGCACATTTTTTTCCACGTCACGACCGGCCATGACCATATCATCGGCGCTGTAAGTGTGGTCGACGTTAATCACGCTCTGGTGAATGATCGGACCTTCGTCGAGGTTATCATTCACATAGTGCGCGGTGGCACCGATAATCTTCACGCCGCGCTCATATGCCTGATGATAAGGCCGTGCACCGATAAAGGCCGGCAGGAAGGAGTGGTGGATGTTGATAATCTGGTTCGGATAGTGCTGCACAAATGCCGGGGTCAGCACACGCATGTATTTCGCCAGCACGACGTAATCCGGCTGATACTGATCAATCTGCTGAATGATCTGCATATCATGCTGCTCACGGGTCAGTCCGTCGTGGCTGATATGATGGAACGGAATACCAAACTGTGTGACCAGATGAGACAGCAGATCGTGGTTGCCGATAACCGCCGCGATTTCGACATCCAGACCGCCGTAGGCGCTTTTCATCAGGATATCGCCGAGGCAGTGTGCTTCTTTGGTCACCATAATGACAATGCGGCGGCGTCCGGCGGTGGTTAATTCGCGTGTGGAGCCTTTCGGCAGGGCATCATCCAGGTCGGTCAGCAGGGTTTCATCGTTAAAAATCCCTTCCAGCTCGGTGCGCATAAAAAAGCGGCCGGTACGGTGATCAACGAATTCATTGTTCTGGACAATATTCAGCTGATGCTTGTAACAAATATTGGTGATCTTGGCGATAAGACCTTTTGCGTCAGGGCAAATGGTTCGCAGAATTTTTTTCTGGCTCGTCTGGTGTTGCATGGAAGGTGTGGATCCTTAATAACTGATGTCGGTGATGTTTGTTTACAGAAGGTGCCTGTCCGGTGTCAGGCACAGCATTTTTTATATTTTTTTCCGGAGCCGCAGGGGCAGGGATCATTACGGCCGGTCTGTGGTTTTACGCCGTCGAGGTACATCCAGCCACCGTCAGTCAGGCGAAAACGGGAACGTTCGTGAATGAATTGTTTATCTTCGGACTTTTTATCAATAAAGCAAGCACAAAATTCAACGAAAGCCTCGTCCGGCGCGGTGCCGGGCTGAAAATCAATGACATTCAGTCCCAGCCATTCTGTTTCACCGAACCCGGCGGTCAGTTCTGTCCGCAGTGCTTCCGCGCGTGCCGGCGGATACCATGTCCGGATCAGATGATCAGCATTATGGGTGACAAACGCACTGTAACGCGAACGCATCAGTGCCCGCGCATCGGGGGCGGACTGCGCACCGGAAAGATAAGGCTGGCAACACTGTGCAAAAGTATCCCCGCTGCCGCACGGGCAGGGATCGGTATCTGTAAAATGAGACATAATTATCAAATAATGTGTTCAGGGTAAATAATCGTAAGGAACAGAGCTCAGATGCTACCGGAAATAGCGATCACACGCTATCCTTAATCTCAGCAGCAGTGCGGGAGCAGCGGCATTCCCGGTGTTCCGGGCACGCTGGGTTGTGAGGCCGGGCAGAAAGGGGATGCGATGAAGCAGGCACTGGACGGAAAACGATTGTTAGTCATCGATGACGACCCGGCATTCAATATGGCGCTGTCATCCTATCTGCGCCTTCTCGGTGCCACGGTGTTATCTGCCGGTGACGGTGCGCGCGCATGGGAATGTATAGAACAGGGCTTTCAGCCGGAACTGATTTTCTGTGACCTCAATATGCCGGTGATGACCGGCGCGGAATTTATTGCCCGGTCACAGTCGGATTTACCGGCCATTCCGGTGATTGTTATCTCTGCGACACAAAAAATGTCGGATATCGATGAAGTGCTGCGTCTCGGGGCAAAAGATGTGTTGTTAAAACCCCTGAACAGGCTGGAAGAAGTGAAAAAATTATGTTTGTCCCACCTGTATCCGTCATTTTTCTCACCGGGGGTGCTGGAAAATAATGATCTCTCCGGGATCTGGGCTCAGTTACAACATAATGTGGATGATGTTTTACGTTTATTAAAACAGCTGAATCCGCCGCCGAGCCAGGTGCTGGCCAATTATCAGATCCGCTATGCGCAATTATCTGATAGCTGCCGGGCGGGGCTGGTATTTGATGTGGCAGAATTTTCTGATAATGAAGTGGCGTTTTATTGTCTCGATATCAGTCAGAATACCGGCAACGGCCCGCTGATGGCGATGTTAATCCGCGTCATCTTTAACGATCTGCTAAAACGCTATATTCATAATCACCACCGGAAATTACCGAGCATGACCGCCATCTTAAATAAGCTGAACCGGTTATTACAGGACGCAGGTATTCCGGGACAGCTGCCGCTGCTGCTGGGGTATTATCACACCCGGCGTAAGTCGGTGTTATTGTCCAGTGCCGGTATCAGTGCCGAATTACGCTCTGACAATCATGTGATCCGCGTTAACCGGGGTATTCCGCTGGGGACACTCTCCTCTGTTTATTCCAGCCAGATAAGTGAATTCAGCCGCCATCTGCAATGCCGGATCTGGAACAGCAGCAGTCAGATTAAATTAAGCCTGACCCCCGGACCGCATCAGGGATAATTACCGGACTTTACCAACCCGTTCAGATATTAAACATCTCTTAACACTAAACCGCATTTACGCGGCACAGAGTATTTATCCCGGAAAATTAGCTGGTATACTCAGTCTCATTATTTTTTATAAATCGCGTATTTATTCTGTTTATGCGCATTGAGGATGATGTATGTCAGTGCAGAAAAATAAAGTACACAAGGCTGTGATCCCGGTTGCAGGGTTAGGAACACGTATGCTGCCGGCCACAAAAGCGATTCCGAAAGAAATGCTGCCGCTGGTGGACAAACCGCTTATTCAGTATGTGGTGAATGAATGTATCGCGGCGGGGATCACTGAAATTATTTTAGTAACCCACTCATCAAAAAACTCCATTGAAAACCATTTCGATACCAGCTTTGAACTGGAAGCCATCCTGGAAAAACGTGTAAAACGTCAGTTGCTGGATGAAGTCCAGTCAATCTGTCCGCGTCACGTTACTATCATGCAGACCCGTCAGGGGATCGCCAAAGGGCTTGGCCACGCCGTATTATGCGCCAGACCAATGATTGGTGATGAGCCTTTCGCTGTGGTATTGCCGGATGTGATTATTGATGAATACAGCACTGACCTGGCGAAATTTAACCTGAAAGAAATGATTGCACGTTATGAAGAACACGGTGCAAGCCAGGTAATGGTTGATCCGGTTCCGCAGGAGATGGTGGCAAATTACGGCGTGGTGGATTGCCACGGTGAAAGCCTGGCCGCCGGTGAAAGCAAACCGATGTTTGCCGTGGTGGAAAAACCGGAACCGGCTAAAGCACCGTCGAATATGTCTATCGTCGGGCGTTATGTGCTTTCCCAGGATATCTGGCCGCTGCTGGGGAAAACTGCCCCGGGGGCCGGTGATGAGATCCAGCTGACTGACGCTATCGCCATGCTGATTGAAAAAAATCCGGTGGAGGCGTACCGTCTGGTAGGCCGCAGCCATGACTGCGGCGACAAAATGGGTTATATGAAAGCCTTTGTCGAATACAGCATGCGTCATAAGCACCTGGGTCGTGAATTCTCAGACTGGCTGAAAACATTACAGAATTAATAATTGTTGCAATAGGTGAACTATGAAAGTAACCGTATTTGGAATCGGATATGTCGGTCTGGTGCAGGCGACTGTACTGGCGGAAGTCGGCCATGATGTTATGTGTGTCGATGTTGATGCAAAAAAAGTGGAAAACCTGAAAAATGGTGTGATCCCGATTTTTGAACCGGGCCTGACCCCGCTGGTGAAGAAAAACTATGAAGAAGGCCGTTTAAGCTTCACCACGGATGCGGCACTGGGTGTGGCACACGGCACACTGCAATTCATCGCGGTCGGTACACCGCCGGATGAAGACGGCTCTGCGGATCTGCAATATGTCACCGCGGTTGCCCGTACTATTGCACAGCATATGCAGGACTACAAAGTGGTTATCGATAAATCCACCGTTCCGGTCGGTACCGCGGATAAAGTTAACGCCACGATTAAAGCCACACTGGCTGAACGCGGCGCGGATATTGCCTATGACGTGGTGTCCAACCCTGAATTCCTGAAGGAAGGGGCGGCGGTTGCTGACTGCATGCGTCCTGAGCGCATTGTTATCGGCTGTGATAATGATCGTGTTATCGATATTATCCGCGAACTGTATGAGCCGTTTAACCGTAATCACGACCGCATGATTGTGATGGATATCCGCAGTGCGGAGCTGACCAAATACGCGGCAAACTGCATGCTGGCGACAAAAATCAGCTTTATGAATGAGATCTCCAACCTGGCGGAAATGCTGGGCGCGGATATTGAGAATGTGCGCCAGGGTATCGGTTCTGACTCCCGTATCGGTTATCACTTTATTTATCCGGGCTGCGGCTACGGCGGTTCCTGCTTCCCGAAAGACGTGCAGGCGCTGATCCGCACCGCGGAACATATCGGCTTTACCCCGCGCATTCTGCGTGCGGTGGAAGAAGTGAACGAACAGCAGAAATACAAACTGCCGTCCTTTATCAAACGTCATTTCGGTGAAAACCTGGAAGGTAAAACCTTCGCGGTCTGGGGCCTGTCTTTTAAACCGAATACCGATGATATGCGTGAAGCCTCCAGTCGTATCCTGTTACAGGAATTATGGGCCGCCGGTGCCAAAGTTCAGGCGTATGACCCGGAAGCGATGCAGGAAGCGCAGCGTATTTTCGGGCTGCGTGATGACCTGGCGCTGATGGGTACCAAAGAAGCGGCACTGCATAATGCGGATGCACTGGTTATCTGTACTGAGTGGCAGAGTTTCCGTGCGCCGGACTTCGATGCTATCAAAGCAGGACTGAAAACCCCGGTTATTTTTGACGGACGTAACCTTTATGACCCGGAACGTTTAGAAAATCGCGGCTTTATCTATTATGGTATAGGCCGTGGTGCTTCCATTAATCCGGTAATCTGAGTCTGAATATGAAAATACTTGTAACCGGCGCGGCTGGTTTTATTGGTTATCATGTCTCGCAGCGCCTGCTTGAGCAGGGGCACGAGGTTGTCGGTGCTGACAACCTGAATGACTATTATGATGTGAATCTCAAACAGGCCCGTCTTGATCTGTTATTACCGCATCCGCAATTTCAGTTTTTTAAAATGGATTTGTCGGAGAAAGCGGCTGTCAGTGAGCTGTTCGCCGCACAGAAATTTGAGCGGGTGATCCACCTGGCGGCACAGCCGGGCGTGCGTTACTCCATCCAGAACCCGATGGCGTATATTGACGCGAATATTCTGGGGCATATGAATATTCTGGAAGGGTGCCGTCATCATAACGTCGGGCATCTGATCTACTCCTCCTCAAGTTCTGTATACGGTCTGAACCGCAAACAGCCGTTCTCTGTTGAGGATGATGTGGACCATCCGGTGTCGTTGTATGCGGCAACGAAAAAAGCCAATGAATTAATGTCACACAGTTATTCACATCTTTATCATCTGCCGACAACCGGTCTGCGGTTCTTCACCGTCTACGGCCCGTGGGGTCGTCCGGATATGGCGTTATTTAAGTTTGTGAAAGCCATGCTGGACGGAAAACCGATCGATGTGTATAACCACGGCAATATGGTGCGCGATTTCACCTATGTCGGTGATATTGCGGAAGCGGTGGTGCGTCTGGTGGATGTGGTTCCGGCGGTAAATAATGACTGGACGGTGGAAGAAGGGCTGAAGTCAGCCAGCTCTGCGCCGTACAAAATTTATAATGTCGGTAACGGTCAGCCGACCCGGCTGGGTGATTTTATTCAGGCGATTGAAACGGCGCTGGATATTAAAGCTGACAAACACTATATGGATATGCAGGATGGTGATGTGTTATCCACTTGTGCAGACTCCTCCGAATTGTATAAAACGATTGGTTTCTCACCGGATACGCCGGTTAATTACGGCGTACAGCAGTTTGTTGACTGGTATATATCGTTTTATCACGGAAAAAAATAAATAACAGCAACGGTTATAAGTATAAAAAGGAGGCGAAAGCCTCCTTTTTGCTGTCCGTCTGACCGGCAGATATAAAAAAGCCCTTCAGAGAAGGGCTTTTCCGGCAGATATTATCACTTACTTGATTAAGAAATCGTTCAGAGATTTACCTTCGTTATCGATAGCTTGTTTGATCACAGCTGGTGTACGGCCCTGGCCGGTCCAGGTTTTGCTTTCACCGTTTTCATCGATATATTCGTATTTGGCAGGGCGCTGAGCACGCTTGGATTTGCGGGCTGTTTTGCCTGTACCCATAGACTGAATTAATTCTTCCGGGTTGATATTCTGCTTTTCAAGCAGCTGACGGAATTCTTCTAATTTACGGGTGCGCTCTTCTTCTTTAGCCTGAGCCTGGGATTCTTCCAGACGGCGTTCTTCAACAACAGAAGTCAGCTTTTCCAGAATTTCTTCTAAAACTTCTAAGCTGGATTCTCTCGCCTGAGCGCGAAGAGTACGGATATTATTAAATGGCTTCAAAGATTCACTCATAATCCTGGTCTCAAATTAAATGTTGGCTGGTGTATAGATAATAATAGATTGCTATTTAAAAATCTGCAATAGCAAATTTCGGAGTAAGGTTAAAACACATTTTTTTTAAAAGCAATTATTTCTGAGGAATAATAAGGGTCTTTTTGGCTTTTCGTTTAAATTTGATAAGGGGACGGGGTGAAAATGCGTTGATGTTCAGCATCTTCATAAAAATTGTTCATAAATGTGGTAGGGAATACAAATTATATTTAACCTTATCTTATGTAAAGAAACGTTATTCTTCGCTCCCGGTATAATGAAAAACAGGATAAAGCGAAGGATACCTGATAACAACAGTGAATATCCGGTATGTAACCATGACCTGTGTGAATTTACGTGTGTGATGAACTCAGGATATTGTGCATGCGATCACGGCATGTGTGAAATACAGATTGCGCTGTTTTTAACACTAATGTGTTAGTATTGTCCCGGATCTTGAATGTGTAAGGGGAGAGAGCCGGTGGCTCAGCTTTATTTTTATTACTCCGCAATGAATGCGGGAAAATCGACAGCGTTACTGCAGTCATCCTATAACTACAATGAACGCGGCATGCGCACGCTGATATTTACCGCAGAGATAGACAACCGCTATGAGCAGAGCAAAGTCACCTCACGTATCGGCCTGAGCGCCGATGCACGGGTCTTTGGCCCTGAGACGGACGTCAGCTCGGTTATTATCCGTGAACATCAGCAGACACCCGTACACTGCGTATTAATCGATGAATGCCAGTTCCTGACCAAAGCACAGGTGGAACAGCTCTGCTGTATCGTCGACGATATTGATATCCCGGTTCTGTGTTACGGGTTACGCACAGACTTTAAAGGTGAGTTATTCAGCGGCAGCCATTATTTATTAGCCTGGGCGGATAAATTAGTTGAATTAAAAACTATTTGTTATTGCGGACGAAAAGCCAGCCGTGTTTTACGTTACGACGGACAGGGGCGGGTTATGTCAGATGGTGCACAAATTGACATCGGCGGTAATGAAAAATATGTATCCGTCTGCCGCAAACATTACAATGAAGCGATACGCGAAGTAAAAGCAGCAGAATATCGGTCATAAATCAGGGAAGCCTCTCTGTTATACAAAAAGTGCCGGGCGTCATTGTCCGGCTTTTTTATATCCGCTGCGGATTGCGCCGGATATCAAAAAACACCGGAACGGTTTCTGCAGGGAAAGTGATGAGGCGGTATTTGAGTCAGCAGGGATAAAATACCGGTGAATACCCCCGGGAGTTACCACAGTTTTGTAACGGGTATTAAGTGAAATATTAAAAACCGGCTGTTCCGGAAAACATGATCAAAAGTGAACAGCTGTTAATACAAAGACAATTATTTAATAATTATTATGAGACGGATATAAAAAAGCCCTCCGGGGAGGGCTTTATGGTTATTATTTGCCGGATTGATGATTATTTCTTAGCATTCCGTTTGGCAACCGGTTTTGGCGCCGCAACAGGAACAGATTCGTCATAGGTGCGTCCGTAATAGGTATCCAGCATGATTTGTTTTAATTCTGCAATCAGCGGATAACGCGGGTTTGCACCGGTACACTGGTCATCAAAGGCATCTTCGGACAGTTTATCCAGTTTTGCCAGGAATTCGGCTTCCGGCACACCGGCTTCACGGATGGATTTCGGGATCCCCAGAGATGCTTTGATTTCATCCAGCCAGATCAGCAGTTTTTCAATCTTCTGCGCGGTACGGTCACCGGCAGCACTCAGTTGCAGATGGTCAGCAATCTCCGCGTAACGGCGGCGCGCCTGCGGACGGTCATACTGGCTGAACGCAGTCTGTTTGGTCGGGTTATCGGTAGCGTTATAACGGATGACGTTACAGATGAGCAGGGCATTAGCCAGACCGTGCGGAATATGGAACTCAGAGCCCAGTTTGTGCGCCATGGAGTGACATACCCCGAGGAAGGCGTTGGCAAACGCGATACCGGCGATAGTCGCGGCATTATGTACGCGTTCACGGGCAACCGGGTTCTTCGCACCTTCGTGATAGCTGGCCGGTAAAAACTCTTTCAGCAGTTTCAGCGCCTGTAATGCCTGGCCGTCAGAGAATTCGTTTGCCAGCACGGATACATACGCTTCCAGTGCGTGAGTGACCGCATCCAGCCCGCCGAACGCGGTGAGGGATTTCGGCATGTTCATCACCAGGTTGGCATCAACAATCGCCATATCCGGGGTCAGCGCATAGTCCGCCAGCGGGTATTTCTGGCCGGTGGTATCATCTGTCACAACTGCAAACGGAGTCACTTCAGAACCGGTACCGGATGTGGTGGTGATAGCAACCATTTTTGCTTTCACGCCCATTTTCGGGAACTTATAGATACGTTTACGGATATCCATAAAGCGCAGTGCCAGTTCCTCAAAATGGGTTTCCGGATGCTCATACATCACCCACATAATTTTGGCTGCATCCATCGGGGAGCCGCCGCCGAGGGCAATAATCACGTCCGGTTTGAAGCTGTTCATTTGCTCTGCGCCTTTGCGGACCACAGAAAGTGTCGGGTCAGCTTCCACTTCAAAGAAAATTTCCACTTCCATACCGTAGGATTTCAGCACACGGGTGACTTCATCCACATAGCCGTTATTGAACAGATAGCCGTCAGTCACGATAAAGGCGCGTTTTGCACCGTCACCGGCGATCTCTTCCAGGGCAACCGGCAGAGAACCACGGCGGAAATAGATAGATTTCGGAAGTTTATGCCACAACATATTTTCAGCTCGTTTTGCCACGGTTTTGGTGTTGATCAGATGTTTCGGTCCGACGTTTTCGGAAATGGAGTTACCACCCCAGGAGCCGCAACCCAGTGTCAGTGACGGAGACAGTTTGAAGTTATACAGGTCGCCGATCCCACCCTGTGATGCCGGGGTGTTAATCAGGATACGTGCGGTTTTCATCTTCTCACCGAAGAATTTCACGCGCTCCGGCTGGTTGTCCTGATCGGTATATAAGCAGGAGGTGTGGCCGATCCCGCCCATTTCCACCAGTTTTTCCGCTTTGATCACCGCGTCTTCAAAATCTTTGCCGCGGTACATGGCTAACAGCGGGGAGAGTTTTTCGTGTGCAAACGGCTCGGATTCATCCACTACGGAGACCGCACCGATAAGAATTTTGGTCCAGGCAGGTACTTCGATACCGGCCATTTCAGCAATTTTCACCGCAGACTGACCGACAATTTTCGCATTCAGTCCGCCGTTGAGCAGAATGATGTCCTGAACGGCTTTCAGCTCTTTGCCTTTCAGAATATAACCGCCGTGGGTTTCAAAACGTTCTTTGACCTGCTCATACACATCATCCACTACGATAACCGATTGCTCAGAGGCACAAATCACGCCGTTATCGAAGGTTTTTGACATCAGAATAGAGGCCACCGCGCGTTTGATATCAGCGGTTTCATCAATTACGACAGGGGTGTTACCCGCGCCCACACCAATGGCCGGTTTACCGGAACTGTAGGCGGCTTTCACCATGCCCGGCCCGCCGGTGGCGAGGATCAGGTTGGTATCAGCGTGATGCATCAGGGCATTGGACAATTCCACTGACGGCTCGTCGATCCAGCCGATAATATCTTTCGGGGCACCGGCGGCAACAGCCGCGTTGAGGACAATCTCTGCTGCTCTGTTGGTGGCTTTTTTCGCACGCGGATGCGGGGAGAAAATGATCCCGTTACGGGTTTTCAGGCTGATCAGCGCTTTAAAAATTGCGGTGGAGGTCGGGTTAGTGGTCGGGACGATACCGCAGATAATACCGATAGGTTCTGCGATGGTGATGGTGCCGAAGGTCGGGTCTTCCGATAAGATGCCGCAGGTTTTCTCATCGCGGTAGGCGTTATAGATATATTCAGAAGCAAAATGGTTTTTGATCACTTTATCTTCAATAATACCCATGCCGGACTCTTCAACCGCCAGTTTTGCCAGCGGGATACGGGCATCTGCTGCGGCGAGTGCCGCGGCCCGGAAGATAGCATCCACCTGTTCCTGGGAGAAACCGGCAAACTCGCGCTGAGCTTTCTTCACGCGGACAACTAATTCATTGAGTTCGGTAACGTTCGTTACGGCCATACAGATCACTCCTGATAAATTGTTAAACTTTTTAAGCAAATCAGCGGATTGATACAATTTGATTATAGCGGTGATATCTTCCGGTAACTAAATCGATTTTGCCGGTAACATAATGCAGATATGCCCGCTGATTTGCTTAAAAAGCCCGTCAGGTCTTTCTGTTCACATTATAGTTGAATCGATTCAACTATAATGAAAGCAGCTTAACATTCAGGGGAAATATTAAAGTGATCTAAATCACAAATGTATCAAGCTGGCACCATTCAGCATGAGTCAAAACGGGAACAATACGGAGTGACGGGAATGGTATCGGGTTTCAATTTCACAGAAGAACTGATGATTGTCTGAAATTCAGGCAGAAGTAAGGCGATATAACTGTATCGAATCAGCCGGAAGCAGAAAATATTCTGCGTAAAGCAATTCCTTTTCCTGCACATTCAACGGTATGATGTCTGTGTTAATAATCACATTTATAATTATTACAACCCCCAGGCGATAGCCTGCTGTTATTATCAGCAGGCTATCACTGTATTATCATCAGGTTGAGGATCCTTTGTGGGCAACACTTTGCTGGATTTTTCCGGTTATTTAAAATTTTTTGTCGGCTTATTTGCCTTAGTCAACCCGGTCGGTATTTTGCCGGTCTTTATGAGCATGACAAATTATCAGACTGCCGCAGTGCGCAATAAGACCAACATGATTGCGAACTTTTCGGTGGCCGTGATTTTGTGCACATCACTTCTGGTCGGCGATAAGATCCTCATTATGTTCGGTATTTCCATCGAATCTTTCCGGATAGCGGGGGGGACACTGATTGTCCTCATCGCCATGTCCATGATCAGCGGTAAGCTGGGGGAAGATAAGCAGAACAAACAGGAGCAGTCGGAAACGGCTATCCGCGACAATATCGGTGTGGTGCCGCTGGCGCTGCCGCTGATGGCGGGGCCGGGGGCTATCAGTTCCTGTGTGGTCTGGAGTGCCCGCTGGCAGGGCTGGCAGAACTTTTTCGGACTGGCGCTGACCAGCATCGTATTCGCGTTCTGCTGCTGGCTGTTGTTCCGCTCCGCGGGACTGTGGGTAAAATACCTCGGACAAACCGGCATCAACGTAGTGACCCGTATTATGGGTCTGATGCTGATGTCATTAGGTATTGAGCTGATCATTACCGGCATGAAAATGAGTTTCCCGGGATTATTGTCATAATCACGTAGTTCATTATTATCAGAACGGGGCCATCGGCCCCGTTTTTATATCTCTTAGTTCTCCATCCGGTGGTCGCCGCGCAGCAGGGCGGCGCGATCAAATTCCCGTTCAATTTTCCCGTTCGCCATAAATGCCGCCCGGTCTGACATATGCGCCACCACATCCGCATCGTGACTGACCAGCAGATAGGTCATGCCGTGGGCGGTTTTCAGATGATTAAGCAGATTGAGAATTTCCGCCTGCACAGACATATCAAGTGCGGATGTTGGTTCATCGAGTAACAGGATTTGTGGGCGCAGCATCAGGGCACGGGCAATAGCAATGCGCTGGCGCTGTCCGCCGGAGAGCTGATGCGGATAACGCTGTGCCACATCCGGCGGCAGCCCGACAGATACAATGGCCTCTGCCACCCGGTTGCCGATGTCATTTTCGCGGTGAATGCGTAATGGTTCGGAAAGCGCCCGGTGAATAGTATGGAACGGATGCAGAGACGCATAAGGATCCTGAAAGACCATCTGCACATTGCGGCGCAAAGCCCCCTGATAACGCTGGCCGGGGTGGATATGCTGTGACAGCAGTTGCACGCCGCCCAGCCATTCCCGCTGTAATCCGGCGATCACCCGCAAAATGGTGGATTTTCCACAGCCGGACTCACCGATAAGACTGAACGTCTCTCCGGCATTGAGATGAAAACCGGCCTGACAAACCACCTGCCGCTGTCCGAAGCTGACGGAAAGATTATTAACTTCAATAATCGGCGCTGAATTATTTTCCGGCATGATGTGTCTCCTGAGTCAGTAACGCCTGCAGGGCGGTGCGATCCAATACCGGCAAATCGGTGCCGTAAGTCTGTGCATCCGGGCGGCAGGTCCATAATGTGCGGGTGTAAGGATGTGTTGCCTGCGGCAGTTGTGCGGCGGGCAGTTCATCCACCTGCTGACCCTGATACATCACCATCACGCGCTGACAATGGGCCGCTACCAGCGGCAAATCGTGGCTTATCAGCAGAAGCCCCATCCGGCGCTCCTCACACTGGCTGACAATCAGCTCCAGAATCTGGTGGCGCAGCCGGGCATCCAGGGCGGAGGTCGGCTCGTCGGCAATTAAGACCGAAGGGTTGTTGATCAGGCCAATCGCAATCATGGCACGCTGTCCCATACCACCGGAAAGTTGTCCCGGATAGCGGGAGAGCGCCTGTTCTGATAACCCGGCGGCACGGGCCATTTCAAAAACACGGTCGCGGCGATCAGATTTGTTCAGTGTCTGATGACGCAGCAGGGATTCTTCAATCTGCTGATACAGATTTCTGACCGGATTCAGCGCATAGCGCGGATCCTGCATGATCATGGCAATGTCATTGCCGCGCAGTGCCGCCCACTGTTTTTCCCGCAGAGACAGCAGGGAGGTCTGACCGAATGTCAGTGTATCCGCACTGACAATCCCCGGTTTGCGCACCAGGCCCATCAACGCTCTGGCGGTCATGGATTTGCCGGAACCGGATTCCCCGACCAGCGCCAGCCGCTCCTGCCCCAGGGTAAAGGAGATATTTTTCACCACTTGTGCGCGGGGGTAATCCACACACAAATTACGGACACAAATAAGCGGCTCAGTCATGTTGCGGCTCCATAATATCCCGTAAACCATCACCCAGAAGATTGAATGCCATACCGGCAATCAGAATGGCCGCGCCGGGAACGGCGGCTATCCACCACTGGTCAAAAATAACCTGCATACCATCAGCAATCATGGCTCCCCATTCCGCCATCGGCGGTTGTGCGCCCAGCCCGAGGAAACCCAGACCGGCGGCCGCCAGGATAATGGTGGCGAGATCCAGTGCCAACCGGACAATAGCTGACGGCAGACAGAGCGGCAGAATGTGTCCCCACAGCAGACGCAGACCACGGATCCCCAGCATTTCCGCACTGGCCAGATAATCACTGTTGCGCAGATGGCGGATTTCACTGCGTGCCTGGCGGGCATAGGCGGGCCACGAGGTCAGGGCGAGAGCCAGTGCGCCGTTAATCAGCCCCGGGCCGAGAATAGCAACAAAGGCAAACGCGAGGATCAGGCGCGGCATCGACATGACAATATCGGTAAAGCGCATCAGAATCGTTTCCACCCAGCGGCCGTAAAATCCGGCCAGAATGCCGATCAATAACCCGGCGGGCAGGGTGATTGCTGCGACCAGTGCAACCAGACCAAACATCGGGCGGGTGCCGTAGATCAGGCGGGAGAGCACATCACGTCCGTAGCTGTCCGTTCCGAGCCAGTGTTGAGCATCCGGTGCCAGCAGGCGTTGTGCCGGGTTTTGCAGTACCGGGTCATAAGGGGCGAGCCACGGCGCAAACAACGCCACCAGCAGCAGAAACAGAATAATCAGGGTGCCCGTCAGCGCGGACGGGGAACGGCGGATTTTCGGCAGTAATGTCATGATTTCACCCGCGGATCCGTTAAACGCACAATCATATCTGTCACGTTATTAATAAAGATAAAGCAGATACCGATCACCAGGGTCCCGCCCATTACGGCGGTGGTATCCCCGGCAAATAAGGCGGCGGTCAGGTAACGGCCGATGCCGGGCCAGGAAAAGACCGTTTCGGTCAGTACCGCGCCCTCCAGCATCCCTGTATAGGCAAGGGCAATCACTGTGATCAGCGTCCCCCGGATATTCGGCAGCACATGACGGAACAGTACCTGCATGTCGGTATTGCCTTTGGCGCGGGCCAGCGTGACATACTCTTTATTCATTTCACTCAGACAGGCGGCGCGCGTCAGCCGGGTGATCCCCGCCAGGCAAAAATAGGCCAGTAACGACACCGGCAGGATCAGGTGTGCCACCGCATTGGTAAATGCGCCGGGGTCATCGGACAACCAGGTGTCGATCAGCACAAAACCGGTTTTCGCCTCGACGGTATACTGATAGATATCATCCAGCCGCCCCGGGCCGGGGCTCCATTGCAGCGTGGCGTAGAACAGCAGCAGCATCAGCAGTCCCAGCCAGAAAACCGGTACTGAGTTGCCAAGGAGTGTCAGGGTGCGGATGATAAAATCAAATGGTGTTCCGGCATAACGGGCGCATAACACGCCGCAGAGAATGCCGAGCGAAGCGCCGATCAACAGTGAGAGCGTCGCCAGTTCAATGGTCGCGGGCAGGGTGGTCAGCACGCCGTCGAGCACCGGCTGTCCCATAGAGGAGGCCATGCCGAGATCGCCGTGCAGCAGACGCTCTGCATAATGCCAGAACTGAATATAGACGGGTTGATCGAGCCCCAGCTCCAGCCGTACCTGCTCATAGGTCTCATGGCTGGCGTGATCGCCGACAATCTGTAATACCCGGTCAACCGGTGAGAGTGCCGACAATGCAAAGGTGATCACCAGTAATCCGAGCAGTGTCAGCGCAAGGGTAAAAATACCCTGAAGCGTCACACGCAGCGTATGGCGAAACAGTGTTCCGGCAGGGGAAATATCGGACATACAGCAGTTCCTGAATAAAAACAAAACACACAAACCCCGTCAGCGATACTGACGGGGTGATAACCGGAAAATCAGCAGATTATTTGGTGACTCTGTCGTAATACACCATGTCAGCGTTCAGTCCCTGCTGATAGCCTTTCACATTGTCACGCAGTACCACCTGGTTTTGTCCCTGTGCCATAAAGACATACGGAGAACTGCGCTGTAATTCTTCCTGCATGGCGGTATACATTTGCGCACGTTTGGCTTTATCCGGCTCAGCGACCGCTTTCAGCGTGGTTTGTGATAACTGAGGAATATCCCAGCCGTTCAGCCACGCAACAGTGCTGCTCTTGCCGTCATTAAAGGCGAAGGCGCTGGCATTGGAATGGGCATCAAAATAGTCCGGGATCCAGAAACGAATGGCCGCCTGATGCTGGCGTGCCCGTACACGGGAATAGACCCGGCTGCCCGCCGCCGGTAATAATTCCACTTTGATACCGCCCTGAGCAAAACTGGCCTGAAGTGACTGAGCGATAGTGATATACGGTGGCTTGTTTTCCACATCGAGGGTGAAATGGGCATCTTTAATCCCGGCGTTTGCCAGAATCTCTTTGGCTTTGGCCGGATCAAATTTATACGGGTTATTTTCCAGCGCGCCCGGTAAACCGACCGGCAGGAAGCTCTGATGAATAAAATACTGGCCTTTCAGTAGATCGCGGGTAATGCCTTCATAATCCACCAGATAACGGGCCGCTTCCCACAATGCCGGGTTTTTCAGCAGCGGATTGGCGCTGTTGCCGGTGTTGAACGCCATATAATCCTGCTCGGCGGACGGAATATTTTCCACCCGTACCCCGGCGCTGTTTTTCAGTGCCGCAGTCTGGTCAGCACCCAGTTCACGGGCAATATCCGCATCACCCTGCTGAATCAGCAGACGGCGGGAAGCCGGATCCGGCACGTTTTTAATAATAATGGACGGGATTTTCGCCTCGCCGGTGGAGACATGCGGGTTAGCGGCCATCACAATCGCCTGGTTTGGCTGATAGACCTTCAGGGAATAAGCACCGCTGCCGGCAGAATGCATTTTCAGCCAGGCATTACCGAAGTCATTATTTTTAATATTCGGTGTCACCAGTTTTTCGTCCACCACTGAGGCTATCGGGGTGGACAACAGATTCAGTGCCACATCCGGGCTGATATCCGCACTCCATTTTATTTTCAGGGTGCGGTCGCCGGTTTTTTCAAACTGCTGCGCGATATTCTCTTTATTCCAGCCAAGAATATTGAGAATAAACGCAGGCGATTTATTCATGACCACAGCGCGCTGGTAAGAGAAGATAATATCTTCCGGGCGTACCGGGTTGCCGGAGGCAAATTTTGCATTCTCTTTAATCCGGACGGTCAGGGTTTTATTGGTGGCATCGGCCTGCCAGTCTTCCAGCAGGATAGCGTCAAGCTGCTCCGGATTATCACGGTTCGGCTGTACCAGGCGCTGATATAAGCTGGGAACGGTCTGGATACTGGACAGTTCATTACTTTCTGCCGGATCCAGACTGACAATATCATCCAGGCTCTGGACAACAATTAAGGTATTCGGTGGTGTGGCGGCAAATGCGGAGACGGAAAAGAGCAGAGCCAGTGACGCTGCCGGATATGTTTTTTTCATATATTTCCCCTGAAACGCGGTGTTATTGATTTTTTGTAATACTGACACGTTAAAAAAAACGGCGCTGTTTTGCAAAGTCTGTTACGTGCTTGTTTATAACTTTTCGTTATAGCCGAAATTAATCATAGTCTGAAATTGCTGACCGGGAGATTTCACCGGCAAAAAAAGCGGAAAAACAGCTGCAATATAACAACAAGTTATCAGCCCATAAAAAATAACACTAAAAATGGCGCTGTATGAGCGGAGACAGTAACCCGTACTGTTCAGTAATAAACGGGTATAACAGATAAAGGTGGTTAAATAAACAACAGAAACTATATTTGCTGTCAATCCATTATTTTCAGCGCTCACCAGATTGATATTTCAGTGAAATTTTTTACTTTACTCTTTTTATTTACAGTTGTTTTTTAAGTGGTTGTTAATATTTAATCAGTTAAAACTGTGATAGAGGCAGGGTTTTTATCTGGAAAAATTGCTTTTTGTTAATTAAATGTTTACTTTTTTATCCGAGCTGAGCAAAACAGCCGGATCATAAGCAGTCTTGGGTTAATGTTTTATTTCAGCGGCAGAGCGGCACTGTTTGCAGATAAAAACAATCACTGCCCCGGAAAATGCACATCAGGCCGGAAAACAGCACCGAAAAACAGGCTGATCCCGTCGCTGACGGCACTTATAAATAAAGCATTTGCGATTTTTTAATCACGTTGTTCATTTAACAGGTGTTATTCAGAAGGGACGGAAGATGAAAAAACACACTATTGCTGTTTCCCTCACGCAGGCGCTGCTGCTGAGTGCACTCTCTTATTCCGCATGGGCGGCACAGGTTCCGCCGGGAACAAAGCTGGCGGAAAAACAGGTTATTGTTATCAATAACGGTACTGAACCGGTATCACTTGATCCGCATAAAGTGGAAGGCGTGCCGGAATCCAACATTATTCTTAATCTGCTGGAAGGGCTGGTTTCCACTGACGGTGATGGTCATATCGTGCCCGGGGTGGCAGAGAGCTGGTCGTCCCCGGATAACCGCATCTGGACATTCACGCTGCGGCCGGATGCTAAGTGGAGTGACGGCTCGCCGGTGACCGCACAGGATTTTGTCTACAGCTGGCGGCGGCTGACTGACCCGAAAACCGCATCACCTTACGGCAGCTATCTGCATTATGCCTATGTCGAAAATGTGGATGACATTATCAGCGGTAAAAAACCGCCGGAAAGTCTCGGCGTCAAAGCGGTTGATGACAGAACCTTTCAGGTTCAGCTGACTCAGCCGGTGCCGTATTTCCCGGATATGCTGAGCCATACCGCACTGAAGCCGGTACCGAAAGGGGCGATTGAACAATTTGGTGATAAATGGACATCCGCCGGAAAATTTACCGGTAACGGCGCATATACCCTGTCTGCCTGGAATGTGAATGAACGGCTGGTGCTTAAACGCAACCCGAAATACTGGAATGATAAAGATACCGTGATTGAACAGGCGACATTCCTGCCGCTCCAGTCAGAAACCAGTGATATTAACCGCTATCGCGCCGGTGAAATAGATGTCACCAACAGTTCGGTGCCGCCGGTTCTGTTCGCCAAAATGAAAAAAGATATTCCGGCGCAGGTTCAGATTTCCCCGTATTTATGCACGTTCTATTATGAAATAAATAATACCGCGGCACCGTTTACCGACCCGAAAGTACGCGAAGCCGTTAAACTGGGGCTGGATCGCGACATTATCACTCATAAAATCATGGGACAGGGACAAATTCCCGCTTACGGTTTTACCCCGCATTATATTAACGGCGGGCATTTCACCACACCGGAATGGGCATCCCTGACTCAGGAACAGCGCAATGAAAAAGGGCGCAAACTGCTGGAAGAAGCCGGTTACAGCGAAAAAAATCCGCTGACCTTTGAATTGCTCTATAACACGTCCGATCAGAATAAACAGCAGGCAATTGCCGCCGCCTCCATGTGGCAGAAAAATATCGGCGCGAAAGTGGTGCTGAAAAACCAGGAATGGAAAACCTCCAATCAGAATCGCCATGAAGGAAATTATCAGGTAGCCCGGGCGACCTGGTGCGCGGATTACAATGAGCCATCCTCGTTTCTGAACATTTTTCTGTCAGACAGCAGTAATAACACCAGTTTCTACCGGAATATTGCATTTGACAGTGCAATGCAGCGTGCTTTGCTGGCAACGGATGAAAAAACACGTCAATCCGCTTACCAGGAGGCAGAAACTCAGTTAGATCAGGACTCTGCATTAATTCCTGTTTATTATCGCGTGAGTGTCCGGCTGATAAAACCATCAGTCGGCGGAATTACCGGCAATGACCCGCTTGATTATATGGATATTAAGCGCTTATATATGGTAGAAACACATTAATAATAAAAAATTTGCACTCACAGAGTGCGAAAAAAATGAAGGTGCGGAAGTTAAAACGAAAAGCACCTGATAAAAACGCAACAAACGCAAAACACATTCGTCAATGGGGAGTTTATGTAAGATGGTTAATTCAACGAAAAAAACACTGCTGGCACTCAGTGTGGTAGCAGCAATGGGGATGGGTATTGGTACACAGGCGTTTGCTGCGGATGTACCGGCCGGTGTTCAGCTGGCAGATAAGCAGGATTTAATCCGCAATAACGGCTCTGAGCCGCAGTCACTGGATCCGCATAAAGTGGAAGGGGTACCGGAAGCGAATATTATCCGTGACCTGATGGAAGGTATTACCCTGGAAGGACCAAGTGGTGAAATTCTGCCGGGCTCGGCAATCTCCTGGGAAAATAAAGATTTTAAAGTCTGGACGTTTAAAATCCGCGAAGATGCAAAATGGTCCAACGGCGACCCGGTCACCGCACAGGACTTCGTTTACAGCTGGCGCCGCCTGGCTGATCCGAATACCGCATCACCGTATGCCAGTTATCTCCAGTATGCTCACGTGGTGAATATTGATGATGTTATCGCCGGGAAGAAAAAGCCGGAAGAGCTGGGCATCAAAGCGCTGGATGATAAAACCCTTGAACTGACCCTCTCTGAAGAAGTGCCGTATATTCCGAAACTGCTGGCGCATAACTCCATGTCTCCGGTGCATCCGGCCACTGTCGAGAAATTCGGTGATAAGTGGACTCAGCCGGGCAATTATGTCAGCAACGGCGCATACACCCTGAAAGACTGGGTGGTTAACGAAAAAATCGAACTGACCCGCAACCCGAAATACTGGGATAACGAAAAAACCGTTATTAATAATGTCCGTTTCCTGCCGATTTCCTCTGAAGTTACTGATGTTAACCGCTACCGCAGCGGTGAAATCGACATGACCTATAACAACCTGCCGATTGAACTGTTCCAGAAACTGAAAAAAGAAATTCCTGACGAACTGCGCATTTCGCCGTATATGTGTACCTATTACTACGAAATCAATAACGAAAAAGCGCCGTTTGATAACCCGAAAGTCCGTGAAGCCCTGAAACTGAGCCTTGACCGCGACATTATGGTCAACAAAGTCAAAGCACAGGGTGATACCCCGGCATTTGGTTTCACACCACCGTTTGCGGATGGTATGTCAGCCAAAGAGCCTGAGTGGTTCGCGAATATGACGCAGGAGCAGCGTAACGAAAAAGCGCGCAAACTGCTGGAAGAAGCCGGGTTTACCAAAGATAAACCACTGAAATTTAACCTGCTGTATAACACATCTGATCTGCACAAGAAAATGGCGATCGCCGCATCGTCTATCTGGAAGAAAAACCTCGGTGCAGAAGTTCAGCTGGTTAACCAGGAATGGAAAACCTTCCTCGATACCCGCCATCAGGGGACTTATGATGTTGCCCGTGCCGCATGGTGTGCGGATTATAACGAACCGTCTTCATTCCTGAATATGGTTCTTTCTTACAGCAGCACCAACACCCCGCATTATAAGAGTGCGGAGTTTGATAAGCTGATGAAACAATCCCTTCAGGTGAAAACCGATGCGGAACGTGCGCAGATCTATCAGCAGGCGGAAGCCCGGCTGGATAAAGACTCTGCCATCGTGCCGGTCTATTACTATGTCAGTACCCGTTTAGTGAAACCGTATGTAGGTGGCTATACCGGAAAAGATCCGCTGGATCACTTCCACACCAAAAACTTATATATGATTAAAAAATAATACCGACGGTTGGCCGCCCTGCGAAGGGCGGCCTGTGTAGTGTGTACCCCCGGAAGCGGGTACTGTATAGGAACGGGCAATGTTTAAGTTTATTCTTCGCCGTATACTCGAGGCGATCCCGACGCTTTTTGTGTTAATTACTATCTCTTTCTTTATGATGCGTCTGGCTCCGGGCAGTCCATTTACCGGTGAGCGTAAATTGCCGCCGGAAGTGATGGCGAATATTGAAGCCAAGTACCATCTTAATGATCCGATTCACGTTCAGTATTTTGATTATTTAGTTCAGTTATCAAAGGGGGACTTCGGGCCTTCCTTTAAATATAAAGATTACTCGGTGAATGACCTGGTCGCCTCCGCGTTTCCGGTCTCCGCAAAACTCGGGCTGGCGGCGTTTGTGCTGGCGCTGATTGTCGGGGTGAGTGCCGGTGTGATAGCGGCACTGAACCAGAACACCAAATGGGACTATACCGTCATGGGCTTTGCCATGACCGGGGTGGTTATTCCCAGCTTTGTGGTGGCGCCGCTGCTGGTTCTTATCTTTGCCATCCATCTGCACTGGCTGCCGGGCGGCGGCTGGAACGGCGGGCAGCTCAGCAATATCATTCTGCCGATGATCGCGCTGTCACTGGCCTATATCGCCAGTATCTCCCGTATTATGCGCAGTTCCATGATTGAGGTGATGCACTCCAACTTTATCCGTACCGCACGGGCGAAAGGTCTGCCGATGCGTAAGATTGTCTGGCGGCATGCACTGCGCCCGGCACTGTTACCGGTGGTCTCTTATATGGGACCGGCATTTGTGGGGATTATCACGGGTTCAATGGTGATTGAGACGATTTTCGGTTTACCGGGCGTGGGGCAGTTATTTGTCAACGGCGCGCTGAACCGCGATTACTCTCTGGTGCTGAGTCTGACCATCCTGGTCGGCACACTGACCATCGCCTTTAACTGTATCGTTGACGTGCTGTATGCCGTTATCGATCCGAAAATCCGTTATTAGTCCCGGAGCACGCTATGTTACCGAATGAAAAAAACCGCGAAGCTCTGGAAAATTTCACGGAGCAGCTTGATGTCGAAGGACGCAGCCTGTGGGCGGATGCCCGCCGCCGCTTTATGCATAACAAAGCCGCGATCACCAGTCTGTGTCTGTTGTTTTTAATTACCCTGTTTGTGATTTTTATGCCGATGCTGTCGGAGTTCGCCTATGACGATACCGACTGGGGCATGATGTCCGCAGCACCGGATACGGAGAGCGGCCACTATTTTGGTACCGACTCCTCCGGCCGTGATCTGCTGGTGCGTGTGGCTATCGGCGGGCGTATCTCGCTGATGGTGGGACTGGCGGCAGCGCTGGTCGCTGTGCTGGTGGGAACACTGTACGGCGCGATGTCCGGCTATGTCGGCGGCAAAACTGACTCGGTCATGATGCGCGTGCTGGAAATCCTCAACTCCTTCCCGTTTATGTTCTTTGTTATCCTGCTGGTGACCTTCTTTGGTCAGAATATTTTTCTGATTTTCGTGGCTATCGGCATGGTTTCCTGGCTGGATATGGCGCGTATCGTGCGCGGCCAGACACTGAGCCTGAAGAGCAAAGAATTTATTGAGGCGGCGAAGGTCTGTGGTGTGCCGACCCGCAATATCATTCTGCGTCATATTGTCCCGAACGTGCTGGGTGTGGTGGTGGTTTACGCCTCACTGCTGGTGCCGAGTATGATCCTGTTTGAATCCTTCCTCAGCTTCCTCGGGCTGGGTACACAGGAGCCGTTAAGCAGCTGGGGCGCGCTGCTCAATGACGGTGCTAACTCAATGGAAGTTTCGCCCTGGTTACTGATGTTCCCGGCAGCATTCCTGGTGGTGACTCTGTTTTGTTTCAACTTTATCGGTGACGGGCTGCGTGATGCCCTTGACCCGAAAGATCGCTGAGGAGGCCGCCAATGACTCAGTTATTACAGGTTAACGACCTGAACGTGACATTCAAAACGCCGGACGGCGATGTCACCGCCGTAAACAAACTTAATTTTTCGCTGGCGGCGGGTGAGACACTCGGGATTGTCGGTGAATCCGGCTCCGGGAAATCACAGACGGCGTTTGCGCTGATGGGACTGCTGGCCCGCAATGGTGTGGTCAGCGGCTCTGCGGTGTTCAACGGGCGTGAAATTCTTAATCTGAAAGAGAAAGCGCTGAACAAAATGCGGGCGGAAGAGATTTCGATGATCTTCCAGGATCCGATGACCTCGCTCAATCCGTACATGAAAGTCAGCAAACAGCTGACGGAAGTGCTGATGCTGCATAAAGGTCTGAGTTCTCACGATGCTTTTGAGGAATCTATCCGGATGCTGGACGCGGTGAAAATGCCGGAAGCCCGCAAACGGATGAATATGTATCCTCATGAGTTCTCCGGCGGGATGCGCCAGCGCGTTATGATTGCGATGGCGCTGCTGTGCAAGCCGAAGCTGCTGATTGCGGATGAACCGACCACGGCACTGGATGTGACGGTGCAGGCGCAAATCATGACGCTGCTCAATGAGCTGAAGAATGAGTTCAATACGGCGATTATTATGATCACCCATGACCTGGGTGTAGTCGCCGGTATCTGCGATAAGGTGTTGGTGATGTATGCCGGACGTACCATGGAATACGGCACGGCCCGTGATGTGTTCTACCATCCGTCGCATCCGTACTCTATCGGGCTGCTTAAAGCGGTTCCGCGCCTTGACGGGCAGGAAGACAGTGAGCTCGCCACGATACCCGGCAACCCGCCGAACCTCCTGCGTCTCCCGGCAGGCTGTCCGTTCCGCCCGCGCTGCCAGTATGCGACAGACGAGTGTGCGCGGCATGAGCCGCCGTTACAGGCATTTTCTCAGGGCCGTTTGCGTGCCTGCTTCAGAACTGCAGAGGAGTTGGCATAATGACACATTCAGAACGTCCGGTTCTGCTGGAAATTGAAGATTTAAAAGTCCATTTTTCCATCAGAGATAACAAACAATGGTTCTGGCAGCCGGCAAAAAGCCTGAAAGCGGTGGATGGTGTGACTGTCCGTCTGTATGAAGGGGAAACACTCGGTGTGGTCGGGGAGTCCGGCTGCGGGAAATCCACGTTTGCCCGCGCGATTATCGGCCTGGTGAAATCCACGGCCGGCCGGGTAACCTGGCTGGGCAAAGACCTGTGCGGTATGAGTGAAAAAGACTGGCACAATGTCCGCAATGACATCCAGATGATTTTCCAGGATCCGCTGGCATCACTTAACCCGCGTATGACTATCGGCGATATTATTGCGGAGCCGCTGCGCACCTATTATCCGTCAATGAGTAAGACGGAAGTGACAGACAAAGTCAAAGCCATGATGATGAAAGTCGGGCTGCTGCCAAACCTGGTGAACCGCTATCCGCATGAGTTTTCCGGCGGACAGTGTCAGCGTATCGGTATCGCCCGCGCGCTTATCCTCGAGCCGAAACTGGTTATCTGTGATGAGCCGGTTTCAGCGCTGGATGTGTCTATTCAGGCTCAGGTGGTGAACCTGCTGAAGGAATTACAGCGGGAGATGGGATTGTCCCTTATTTTTATCGCTCATGACCTGGCGGTGGTGAAACACATTTCTGACCGTGTGCTGGTGATGTATCTCGGCCACGCAGTGGAACTCGGTACGTATGACGAGGTGTATCATAACCCGCTGCATCCGTACACCAAAGCGCTGATGTCTGCGGTGCCGGTGCCGGATCCGGACAAAGAGCAGAATAAAACAATTCAGCTGCTGGAAGGGGAACTGCCGTCACCGATTAATCCGCCGTCCGGTTGTGTCTTCCGCACCCGCTGCCCGCTGGCGGACAGTGAATGCGCAAGAACCCGGCCGCTGCTGGAAGGCAGTTTCCGCCATGCAGTTTCCTGCCTGAAGGTTGATCCGCTGTAAATACGGTAAAGCCGTTAATCTTATTTTTGCGACAGAGCGCCCGGTACGGGCGCTTTTTTTTCATCTCCGCATCCTGCTTTTCCGCACCAGCCGCAAAATCTGACAGAGCGTACTTCGCGGCCTTGCAGGCAGCTTACTGATTCCGTTATTAAAAAGCACAGCCGGTTTTTCAGGTGTGTTAATATCGGAGTGTTGACGAACGTCAACATATAAACTACAGTAGGTACAGGAAATGAAGAAACATCCGGATAAACATATTCAGTCCGCGATTGAATATGCACTGTTACAGGGATGGGTATGGATTGCGCCGGGGAATTCCTCGCATGCATTCTGCCGGTTACGGTGCGGGTCACCGAATGATGAGCACCGGCAGCATCAGATGAGCGTCTGGTCAACACCACGGAATCCGGAAAACCATGCAAAGCAGATCAGACGAAAAGTGGATGCCTGTCAGTGAAAACGGGCAGCAGGAAAGGGGGAAACGATGGCACTGTATAATTTTACGCTGACGCTGTCCGGTGTGACAGCAGATACAGAGAACCTGGAGGATGCCTTATTTGCAGGCGGTTGTGATGATGCATTACTCTGTTTTTACGGTAAATCAGTCTATCTGGAATTTGACCGGGAAGCACCGTCTCTGGATTGTGCAATCCGTACGGCGGTGGAAGATGCGGAGTCAGCCGGTGTGAATGCACGGGTGGAATCGGTGGATTCTGCTCTTGTCGGCCTGAGTGATATTGCGGAACTGACTGGTATGTCACGTCAGGCAATCGCGTTGCTCAAAGATGGTGCGCGCGGCCCGGGCACCTTTCCGGGGCCGGTGCAGCGGCTGCGCGGGCAATCCCCGTTATGGGACTGGGCTGCGGTCGCGTCCTGGCTGATGGCACAAGGGCGGTTGGCTGCACATTCTGAGATGGCAGAAAATGCAAAAATTATCAGCAAATGGAATCTTGCATTACGTGCAGGGGCTGCAGAGGATCCCGCTGAAATTGACATTATCACAAGGTCATTAATCGCCCGGCGTGAAAAATGCCGCTGCTGACCGCGTGACCGGCGGGGAGATTATTCCCGCCAGCGGACAGCGTATTCCGGTGAGCCGGTAAAATGCCGGGAAATCAGCACACGGGCAAAAATCTGATCGATATCTGCATTTTCATCCGGAGCCAGGCCGATAACCACTTCGGCACATTCCGGGTTTTGTGCCAGAAAAGGTGCAAACTCTGACCAGTCACTGCCGGTTGGTACAATTTCAGCACCGCCGATCTCTTCAAACTGAAGGTTAAACAGCAGGACGTCTGCCGGGTCAAGGTTATCCATTGCCTGTTCCAGAAACAGGTCATAGGCCATTTCAATCGTTTCCTGCTCGCTGAGGCGACGGGGAAGAGAGGTACTCATAGGTCAGGTTACATTCCGGTGATCCCCCGCCGTTTTATACCGGCGGGGATAATAAAGAAAGTCAGTTTATCACAGCAGAGGACTGAAGAAATAACATAACCGCTCAAGAACACGGTTGGTCAGCGGACGTTTTTCCCATTCAGTGTAATCGAGGCGGGTTGCGCGTGAAATATAGTCATTCTGGACAATATTCAGGTCACCGGCAAAACTTTCATCATCGATAACGGCGGTGATTTCAAAGTTGAGCCACAGGCTGCGCATATCCAGGTTTACGGAACCGACCATACTGAGCTGGTCATCCACGAGGACACTTTTCGTGTGCAGCAGACCATCCTCGAACAGATAGATTTCCACACCGGCTTCCAGCAGTTCAGTATAAAACGCGCGGCTTGCCCAGCGGACGAGGAATGAGTCATTGAGGCGCGGCATCACAATTGCAACACGCACGCCACGCATGGCAGCGGTGCAGATGGCATGCATCAGGTCATCGCTCGGAACAAAATACGGCGTGGTGAAGGTCAGACGCTCCTGTGCGGCAAAAATAGCCGTCATCAGGGATTGCTGGATCAGCTCTTCAGGGTAACCCGGACCGGAAGCCACAATATTGACGGTATGACCGCTGTCTTTTTCAAACGGCATTTCAATATCGTCCGGCGGCGGCGGTAACAGGCGCTCTCCGCGCTCCATTTCCCAGTCCAGTGCATAGATAATACCGAACAGGGTGGTGACAGGGCCTTCCATACGAACAAGGATATCAACCCATTCACCGACACCGGCGTCCTGTTTAAAGTAGCGCGGATCCACCATATTCATACTGCCGGTGTAGGAAATATAGTTATCGATAGTGACGATTTTCCGGTGCTGACGCAAATCCATCCGGCGCAGGGCGAAGCGCAGAATGTTTACCGGCAGAGCTTCGACAAACTCGATCCCGGCATTGCGCATCATCTCCGGATAATCATGGCGGAAGAAGTGCCAGCTGCCGGCGGAGTCCACCATAATCCGGCATTTTACGCCCCGCTTGGCGGCGGCGAGCAGGGCATTGGTGACATTGTCCACATCACCGCCCGGTTTCCAGATGTAAAACACCATATCAATGCTGTGTTTAGCATTATCGATATCTTTGACAATCTGGCGTAATGAGTCCTCGCAGGTGGTAAACAACTGAATCTGGTTACCTTTTACCCCGGGAATTCCCTGGCGGTGCTCAATCAGCTGAAACAGCGGAGCAGCCTGGGTACTGTTTTCCGTAGCGAAAATGTGTTTTGACTGACGCAGATTTTCAACCCAGCCGGAGACAGACGGCCACATTCCTTTTGCCTGCTCAACCCGGCGGCGGCCGAGATGGAGTTCACCGAAGGCGAGATACGCAATAATTCCGATAAACGGCAGAATATAGATGATCAGTAACCAGGTCATGGTAGATGTTACCGGGCGGCGTTTGTACATTACGCGGACAGAGATACCGGCGACCAGCAGCCAGTAGAAAAGAATACTCAGCCAATATAACAGCGTATAAAATGTCGACATAGGTATTATCTTTCTCTAAGAATAAGGTTTGCAGACAAAACAGGCTCAGGATCTGATTGATACTCCACCGGAAAATGTATCAGAAAGCTTTCTGTAATGCTGCTGTATTTGTGATTTAAGTCAGTTTAACCACTTTTTTCTGCCGGTGTTTGCAGATATTGCGGGAAAGCGGTTGGTTATTGTGTCAGGCAGTTTATAATAATTGCCCTTATTATTAGCTTATTTTTTCACACAGTCTAAAAAAGGGTTTAGTTATGAGACACAGCAGACCGGAAGTTGCACGTTGGCGTATGTTACGGCAGGCAACCCGTCGTCGTCGTCGCTGGCTGGAAAGTCAGTCCCGGCGGAACATCCGGATTTTTGCTCTGCGCAAGCTGGATATCGCGAGACAACGCCGTTCGCTGCTGTTTGCTCAGGCTGAATTAAGCCACTAAGAAGTGACCATCAGCACGATAAGTGACAATGGTTGTGTCTTTCGTATTGAAATTGATTGCTATTTGCATTTACACTAGTGACCATTGTCATTATTAGCTGCTTATAAGATTGTATCGACTATGCCTATTTTTCGCTGGATCAGCTGGCCAATTCTCATTTCTCTTTGTCTGCATGCCTCTGTGGCCGCAGCGATTTACTACAACATGAATAAGGAGGTTGAGGACGAACCTAAAGTGCTGATGGTGGAGATGGCAGCGTTTGCGCCGGCACCGGCAGCAGCTGTGGCTGAACCTCAGCCTGAACCGGAACCCGAAACAGAGCCGGAACCCGAGCCTGAACCTGAGCCGGTCGTGAAGCCGGTTATTGAAAAACCGGTGGAAAAGAAACCGGTTGAGAAAAAACCAAAACCAAAACCAAAACCGAAAAAAGAGAAAAAAGTTGAGAAACCAGCCGTAAAACCGGTTGAAACCAAAGCACCGGTCTCCGATAAACCGCTGTTCAGTGGTACGCCGGAAGGTCAGCAGAATGTGCAGAAAGCCCCTGCAGGCCCGGTCGGAAATGTGGCTTCTGCCGGACAAAGTGATGTTGGCGGTGGTGACCCGAAAGCCCTGAACCGTGCTGATCCGGTCTATCCGGCACGGGCACGCAGCCTCGGTAAAGAAGGGAAGGTGCGGGTCAGATTTGATGTCGATACCGATGGCCGTATTCAGAATATCGATATTATCGAAGCATCACCGAAAAATATGTTTGAACGTGAAGTCCGTAATGCAATGCGTAAATGGCGTTACGAGAAAAAGCCGAAGAAAGGCATGACGACCACCATTATTTTCCGGATCGACGGTAAAACCTCTATTCAGTGATCCGATAAAAAAAGAAAGCCCGGCACATAAAAATGCCGGGTTTTTTGTTTCTGTCTTATTTTGCCGGGAAAAGATCAGCGCGTAAATTCACCAGATTATCCGGTACTACATGAATAACCCCTTCACCCGGAATATCAATTTCCGCAATCATAAACAGAGCCATGGTTGTCAGCAGCGGCAGAATTAAAATCATAATATTGCTGCCGCGCAGTCCGCGGATATTATACCCGATCAGCACATTGGCACTGACGGCAAATAAAATCAGTAATACCCAGGCGGCTCCCGGGATCTGATAGCGCCAGCTGGCCATGGTTTTTTCTTCGGACACATAGAGATCACTGAATGCGGTCAGTACGGAGGCAATCACCGGATTCGGGGCCGTGCGGGCTTCAGATGCAGCGATCTTCCAGAGAGAGGACTGAGCCTCAAGGGAGATATCCCGCCATTTTTCATTTTTTGCCTGTGAGCCGCCGTTAAAAAAATCAATACGTGCGTCAATATACGTGTTAAGCAGAGTATTTGCCCGCAGGTTATTTTCCGGAGACAGTAATTGTGCCCGCTGGAATGCATTACCGATAGCAATAGCTTCGTTTTCTTCCATCTGTTCGCGGTTATTATAGCCGCCGATAGAGATCGTCAGTAAAAAGCCGATTAATAAGCCGAGCAGGGATAATACGGCACCGAGAACAATTTTGGTTTCATCATCTGCTAATTCGGTTTTCCCATGACGTTTTTTGAACAGGTATTTTCCGGCATAGGCCGAGCCGACAGATAAAATAAAGATAACGACAAATAAAATAACTGAATCAGAGACTAAAGCATTAAACAGCGCTGCCATACAAAGACCCTTTAACAGAAAATGCCTCAGCAGAATACTGAGATGCAGGTGGAATAAAGCCGGCCTGAAAAGGCCGGCCGGATATAAAACAGAGATGTCATCCGCTGACGGGAAATGCTGTCCTTTGTAATTATTTCAGCAATCTGACTCTGACAGGTTTCCCTTTGATTTTACCCTGCTGAAGCAGTTTACGGGCCTGCTGCGCGATACCCTGACGCACCGCGACATAAGCATGCATCGGGTGGATCACGATTTTGCCGATATCTTCGCCGTTCAGCCCCATATCACCGGTCATGGCGCCGAGAATGTCCCCCGGACGGATTTTGGCTTTTTTGCCGCCGTCAATACACAGTGTCGCCATTGCCGCATCCAGCGGGGTGATACGCAGCCCGGCAGGGATTGGCTGCCAGTTCAGTTTCATATGCAGCATCTCTTCCAGTGCGTTTGCCCGGACCGCTTCTTCCGGTGCACACAGGCTGATCGCCAGTCCGCTTTCACCGGCACGGGCGGTACGGCCGATGCGGTGAACGTGCACTTCCGGATCCCACGCCAGTTCATAGTTGATCACCAGCTCAAGGGCTTTGATATCGAGCCCGCGTGACGCCACATCGGTGGCAACCAGCACACGGCTGCTGCCGTTGGCAAAGCGGATCAGGGTCTGGTCGCGCTCGCGTTGTTCCATATCACCGTGCAGCACTAAAACACTCTGTCCGCTGCCTTCCAGGGCTTCATACACATCCTGGCAATCTTTCTTGGTGTTGCAGAATACCACGCAGGATGCCGGTTGTTCGCGGCTCAGTAATTTCTGTAACAGTTCAGTTTTGCCACGCCGTGAAACTTCATAAAACTGCTGCTCAACCGCAGGAAGTTCGTCGGTGCTGTTGATTTCGATGGTTTGCGGATCGCGCTGAAAACGGCGGCTGACAGCTGCAATCTCATCCGGCCAGGTGGCGGAAAACAGCAGAGTCTGACGTTCTTCCGGGGTACGGGAGAGGATTTCAGTAATATCGTCAGCAAAGCCCATATCCAGCATACGGTCAGCTTCATCCAGCACCAGTGTGCGGATAGCATCAAGGTGCAGCGTGTCTTTGTTCAGATGGTCAATCAGGCGGCCCGGGGTGGCCACAATAATATGCGGCGGGTGGATCAGTGAATCGCGCTGGGCACCAAACGGCACACCGCCGCATAAGGTCAGAATTTTGATATTCGGCAGATAACGCGCCAGGCGGCGCAGTTCACCGGCGACCTGATCCGCCAGTTCGCGGGTCGGGCACAGAACAAGCGCCTGGGTCATAAAGTGTCCGGCATCGATATGCTGTAACAGCCCCAGGCCGAATGCGGCGGTTTTCCCGCTGCCGGTTTTGGCCTGCGCACGGACATCTTTACCCGCGAGAATGGCCGGTAATGCGGCGGCCTGAACCGGGGTCATGGTCAGATAACCCAGTTCATTCAGGTTGGTAATTTGTTCTGCGGGAAGTGCATTAAGTTCAGCAAATGAGGTCACGATGAAAATTCCGGATTAAATAAAAAGAGAGGTTTGCGGCAATGATACTATTACCGGACGCCGGTGTCGCGGGGAACCTGTGGTTTATTCCGGCAGACAAAACGGCCACTCAGAAGAGTGGCCGGTATGAAACGCATTATTTTAAATCACTGTTACTGCTGTCTAACTGAAAATGACGTTTTCCGTCGGGCAGCGGGCGGGGACGGTTATCCGCATCCACCGCAACATAACTGAAGACAGCTTCTGTTGCCCGGTAACGGTCACCGATAGGATCGGTAGCCACTTTTTTCACCCAGACCTCAACTTTGACTGTCATGGATGAATTCCCGGTTTTCAGGCAGCGCGCATAACAGCAGACCACATCACCGACCGCGACAGAGCGCAGAAAGGTAATGCCGTCCACGCGGACGGTCACCACGCGGCCGAGTGCAATCTCCTTTGCCAGAATAGCGCCGCCGATATCCATTTGCGACATCAGCCAGCCGCCGAAGATATCCCCGTTGGCATTGGTGTCTGTCGGCATGGTTAAGGTGCGCAGCACCAGTTCCCCGTTAGGTAAACATTGTTGTTGAGTCATGAGAAACACTTACATCCGTTTAACGAAAAAGGATACCGGCGGAAACAAACCGATATCCGGTTGATTTTATTATTTTTCTTCTTCCCGTGGCAGATGACGGTAAATATATACCACACTGGCAACGGTAAATACCAGTGTTACAGCGGTCAGACCAAACACTTTGAAGTTCATCCAGGTATCCATGGATAACCAGAACGCGACATACACGTTCACGGCCGCGCAGACGATAAAGAAAAGAGCCCAGGCGAGATTCAGACGCTGCCAGACCTGTGGCGGCAGGGTCAGTTCTTTGCCCAGCATTTTCTGAATCAGCGGCTTACCGAAGATAAACTGGCCGCCCAGTAACACGAGAGCAAACAGCGCATAAATAATGGTCACTTTCCATTTGATAAACTGCGGATCATGGAAAACGATGGTCAGGGTGCCGAAGATGGCCACAATCACAAAGGTGATAACGGCAGATTTCTCCAGATGTTTATACATGAACCAGCGGACAGCCAGCGCCATCGCAGAGGCGGCAATCAGGGCACCGGAGGCGTAATAGATATCCACGGTTTTATATATGGCAAAAAAGATAACCAGGGGGATAAAGTCGAGTAGTTGCTTCATAATTGAGTCTGTCCGAAATTTAAATTTATTTTAAGCACGTGGCATCCAGTCACTTATTTTTAAAGAAAAAAAATATATTACAATTGATTTTGCAATATTTTACCATAAGACGCGGTCTGACTATCTTCTTTATCCGCGTTCGGTTATAAATCAGTTTAACTATTAGCAGTAAAATTAAATTGTACATCTTAATACGATATTTTTATAAGGGGCGATAATGCAGTCGAACCGACTATTGCGCTGGATGCCGGGACTTTCTGTTTTTCTGCACTATGAACGCAAAAACCTGCGCTTTGATATCCGCGCAGGGCTTTCTGTTGCTGCCGTGGCATTGCCGGTGGCTATCGCTTACACGGGACTGATGGGCATTAATGCGATTGTCGGTCTCTACGCCTGTATCCTGCCGATGGTGACTTATGCGCTGTTCGGCTCCTCCCGTCAGCTGATTGTCGGGCCGGATGCGGCAACCTGTGCGGTGATTGCGGCGGCGATTATTCCGCTGGCTAAAGGTGACCCGGATACGCTGTGGCAGCTGGCGATTATCATGACGCTGATGACGGGTGTCTGGTGTCTGATCGCCGGACATTTCAAACTCGCCGCATTCGCAGATTTTTTATCACAGCCGATTTTACAGGGGCTGCTCAACGGCGTGGCGGTGACGATTATTGTCGGCCAGATAGGTAATGTGCTCGGGCTGGATGAACTGCCGTCCCAGCTGATTGAGTGCCTGGTGGCGCTGCCGGAGCATCTGCATCTTATGCATATGCCGACGCTGATCCTCTCCGCTGCCAGCCTGGCGGCGCTGTTTTTATTACGGGCTGTCCGCCGCAGCTGGCCGGGGCCGCTGATTGTGATGACGATTGCCACACTGGTCAGTGCGCAGCTGGATTTTGCCTCAATGGGGATTGCTGTGGTCGGTAATCTCGGTAACGGGCTGCCGCATATCAAAATGCCGGCATTTGACCCGGGTCTGCTGCGTGAACTGGTGATCCCGTCACTGAACCTTGCGGTGATCAGCATTGTCAGCTTTATGATGACGGTGCGCAGTTTTGCCGAGAAAAACGGCTATGCCATCGATGTGGATCAGGAACTGCGGGCACAGGGGTATATCAACATTGCTTCCGGGTTATCCCAGGGGTTCGCGGTCAGTGCCGCGACCAGCCGTACAGCTGTCAACGATGCCACCGGTGGTAAAACACAGATGGTATCGCTGATCGCCGCCGGATTGATCGCACTGGTGCTGTTTTTCCTGACCGGTTTCCTCGGACACATTCCGCTGGCGACACTCGGGGTGGTGCTGATTTACTCCTCCTGGTCGATGTTCAGCATTCGTCAGATTTTCTCTTTCCGTAAACGGAATAAATCGGCTTTCACGCTGGCGCTGTTTACTCTGGTGGCGGTGCTGGTGGTGGGGCTGATCAACGGTATCGGGTTTGCGGTTCTGCTGGGACTGGTACAGTTCCTGCGCACGGTTTTCCGCCCGACAGACCAGTTACTGGGGGTGGATGAGCAGGGGATGATCCATTCCATCAACAACAGTAACGTGGATATTAGTCAGGTTGACGGATTATTGATGTACCGTTTTAACTCGCCGCTGACCTATTTCAACGTTGCGTACTTTAAAAAGCGGGTGTTACAGGTGGTGAATACCGCACCGAAACGTCCCGGATGGGTGGCGGTGGATGCGACCGTCAGCTTTATCAATAATGACATGAGTGTGTTCAGCACACTGAATGAGCTGGTGACTGAGCTGAAAATCAAAGGCGTTACCCTGATCCTGGCGGGACGGCGCACCGAACTGACACGCTGGGTGTCGGAAAATAAAATCAAACGCAATGATGATGATTTGATTATTGTGCCTGATCTCTATTTCGCTATCCGGCTGATTCAGAGCAAACAGCAAAGCCGTGTCAAAGCGATAGAAGAGGCGATGGAACAGGCGGCAGAAGGAGCGGAAAAACCGCTCACCACCTGATTTCAGCGATAAACCCGCCCTGCGGGCTGCGGCGGAACTGTATGGTCATATGATGCAGTTCCGCAATTCGTTTCACGATAGACAATCCCAGACCGCTGCCGGTTTTTTCCTGTCCCGGCGGCCGGTAAAAACGTTCTCCCAGCCGGGCCAGTATCGCATCACTGACGCCCGGACCATCATCCTCAATCACTAACTGCTGCGGTGTCAGCGTCAGCTGAACGGTGCCGCCGGTTTTTCCGTAGCGGATAGCATTATGCAGCAGATTGCGCAGCATGACGGTAAGCAGCAGCTGTTCGCCGCGGATCGTCAGTTCAGGCGCGGCGAGCTCAGATATCACGCTGACCTGATGTGCAGCCGCATCCGGAGCTGTTTGTGCAATGGCATCATTAATAATGGTTGACCAGCGCAGCTCTGTACATTCCTGCGGGTGAGACTGTGATTCCAGCCGTGAGAGGGTCAGTAACTGATCCACCAGGCGGGTGGCGCGGTCAATCCCGGTGATCAGATTCGCGGTCACGTGTTCACGGGTGGCGGGGTCATCCCCGGCAATCTGCATCACTTCAGTCTGTACTTTCAGTGCGGCCAGCGGGCTGCGCAGTTCATGAGCGGCATCAGAGGTAAAGCGGCTTTCCCGCTCGCGCAGATCGCGGATACGCAGAAATAATCCGTTCAGGGCGTCCAGCATCGGGCTGACTTCTTTCGGCAGCACCGGCGGGGCCAGCGGCGTCAGCTCAGCCGGGTTACGGCGCTGTAACTGCCGTGCCAGCAGGCGCAGCGGAGTCAGTGCGCGGGTCAGCAGCCACAGGAACAGAAGCAGCATCAGCGGCAGTGCCACCAGCCACGGGATCGCCTGAGCGGTGATAATGGTCAGCCCCATATCCTCGCGGTATTCCCACTCCTGGCCGACCACGATGATGTAGCGGCCATCGGCGGAAGGCAGCTGCACAAAGCGCCAGCGGTCGTTATCATCCGTCAGCGAGCCGTCCCGGAACCCGTTTTTCTTGTCTGAGAACGGAATTTTCCGGCCGTTTTCGCCGTCATCCAGCACCCGCTCGCCCGACGGACTGAAAATAGCAAAAGCGAATGCATCGTCATCCTGCTTTCCCCGGTTGGCGGAGAGCATTTTTTTGGTTTTCTGTATCGCAGACGGCGGGAACTCGAGCCCGGACGGCAAAACTGACAGACGTTTGGCAAAGGCCATTTGTTGTGTATCGAATAATTCATTGATGGATTTTGTGGTCTGCATCCAGGCGAACACACTGGCGACACCCCAGGTCAGCAGGGTGAGCAGCAGCAATAATCCGCCCAGCCGCAGGCGCAGACTATATGTCTTCATCATTTTTTCCCGCGACATAACCGACACCGTGAATAGTTTTGATAAATCCGCGCCCCAGTTTGCGGCGCAGATGGTGAATATGCACCTCAACGGCATTACTGGAGACATCTTCATCCCAGTTATACAATTTTTCTTCAATCATCGCGCGGGACAGCACTTTCTGCGGATTGCGCAGAAACAGTGCCAGCAGCGCCAGCTCTTTACCTTTCAGTGATACCGGTACGCCGTTGCGGGTGACGGTCATCGCCACCGGATCCATCTCCACGTCGCCGAGCACCAGTTTTTCAGAGAGCTGACCGTAGCGGCGGCGGATCAGTGCCTGTAACCGTGCCGCGACTTCTGCCAGGGCAAACGGTTTGCACAGATAATCATCTGCGCCCTGTTGCAAGCCGCTGACGCGCTGCTCAAGGGCATCACGGGCGGTCAGGATCAGTACCGGTTCGTCGCGCCCCTCTGACCGCCACTGTTTCAGGATATCCAGTCCGTCCATGCCGGGCAGGGAGAGATCGAGGATCACGGCATCATAAGGAGCGGCATAGAGCGCCTCCCGGCCGGTTTGCCCATCGGTAAACCAGTCAGGGGTAAAGCCGAGCCTGCTTAGGCCGATTTTCAGCCCGTCGCCAATCAACCGGTCATCTTCAATTAATAATATCCGCATAATTCTTATCCGTATAAATAGCGCTATACTAGTTTTAACTCAGATATCTCAGGATAACCACCTGTTTTTTCTGAAATTAAAAATATAATCAAAAATGATATCCCCTTAAGATCCTGTTAAGAACTTAATGGTTTAATAGTGTCCATGAAGCAAAGACGCTTCCTCATAAAGGAGATAAATGATGAAAAAATTACCTGCACTCGCATTACTTGCCACTTTACTGGCAGGATCAGCCGGTTCCGTTTTTGCAGCCAACGGCGGTTTTGAAGGTCCCGGTGCAACAGCCGTGACAACCACCACAGCGGCACAAAACGGCGGTTTCAGCGGCCCTGATGCCCGTAAAATGACCGTTGCGGATGCACTGAAATTATCTGATGATGCACCGGTTGTGCTGCGCGGTACGATTGTCCGCCAGCTGGATAACAAACATTATGAATTTAAAGACAGCACCGGGACTATCCGTGCTGAAATTTCCCCGAAACGCTGGGACGGACTGAAAGTCACGCCGCAGGATGAAATTGAGGTCGAAGGGGAAATCGACAAAGAGTGGAATAAAACCGAACTGGATGTAAAAGCGGTACGCAAAGTACAGTAATCACCACCGCAGATACACCGGATAATCAGGCCATCTTATTGGCCTGATTTTTTATCTGCACATTTCTTATTTTCTGTGACAGCAGGTGCAAAATATCTTTCTTCTGTGCCTCTGACTGAATATCCCGCAGCGGAATAATAATACCGTCATATTTACCGTGGTAAAGATAAAACCCGGTGGCGCTTTCGGCATAATCAATGACCGATTCCCAGGCAAAAAAAGAATGGTAAAGGGCAGAAACCTGGTTTATCCCGTCATTATTCAGTTCAAACGTTGCCTGGCGCAGGAGGTAATGTCCGGACTGAACAGAAAGCTGCTTCATAACCCGTCTGCTTTTGACAAAACGGCTGTAAATAAACACCAGTAGTGCTAAAAACCCGCAGCTCAGCCCGTAAAAAACAGAATAAATATCAAATTTGCCCGGCAGCGGCGAAAATGTACTGAAAATAAGTAATAACATTCCGCATAATATCAGCCAGATAAGAATATAAGGAATTCGTCTCCACCCGACCGGCTCCTGATAAAAATGCCGGAAACTGAACGTCTGATAGTCAGCCAGATCCTGAACAGTAAGCGTGACGGGCAGAGTGATCATAATCGTATTCCTTTATTTCCTGAACAGTCTGCACATCATATTGCGCACAAAAAAGACAATATCATTATCTGTGCGCATTATCAGGCCTTACTGATAGTCGCTGGCAGATTGCGATTGTGTAAATAACTGATAGAACCGGAACAGATAAATAATTACCAGTCCGCTGATGACATTATTAATAAACAGAATAACGGTCATCAAAATATGCTCATTTTCTATCGGAAGTTTACTAAGAAACACTACGGATGCCTGTTTCAGGGCAAACCATATTAAAATAGCAGGCAGAAGTGTTCTGATATTTTTCAGGGCAATATTTCCGCTGATTTTAATGGCGGTAAATACGCTGTTCTTTTCGGTGAACATAATGATCGGTGCCAGCGCCAGTAACATAGCCAGAATTAATCCCGGCAGATACATGGCAACAAGCCCGAGGGCAATCACCAGCGAGCAGATTAACAGCAGCACCAGCATGCGCGGAATGCGTCCTGCAGAGCCGGTGATGGCCTGCAACGCGGATACCGGCTGTCCCTGTGAGGCACTGAAGATCAGGAAAATCATGGACGTTACAAAGACGGCATTGCCCAGCAGGGAACTGAAGATAGTTCCGAGGCCGGTTTTCAGCATTTGCCACTGGTCATCGGATGTCAGTGCGGCGACCGCCCGCTGAAAGCCGCCGGAGCCTTCAGTGGCGTAAGTGGTTTCCAGGGCGCGGATAAGCGCCAGACCGTTGGAGTTATAAGTCAGGAGCACATTGAGCCCGACGGTCACAGCGGCGGTGAGCAGCGAAATGATCAGGACAGACAACAGCTGATTACGGAAAAAATTAAGACTGTCGCGGGCAAGAACCGGCACCGGCATGGACATGGAACAACTCCTGTAAGGCATGAAATAAAAACGTTGATGCAATTGTAAAACAGTATGGCGGGGATTGTAACCTGTTCGTCCGGCAGAAATACAGTGATCAGACGGAATATCCGGAAACAGGCAGCCAAAAAGTCACAAAACATTAACAATAATAAAGCAAAATATTCGACGGTATAGTAAGCATCTTATTTTGCAAATTGATATAAAACACACAAAAATGATTGCGCTAAAAATGACGAAGGTTGTTTTTGATGTAAATCAATAAATGAAAATGTTGCCGTGGAATAATAATTTAGATCTTTGTGAAAAATGCGTTTTTATTTAAATGTTGTGATCTGTCTTAGATCATAATTGGATTTAAGGTTGTATATTTCAAACTGTACTTATTGTGTTTTTTTTTCTTTTTTTTAGGATGGGATAGATAATGAAAAAGCTTTCTGCAGTGTGTTTAGCACTGGCAACTGTTTTACCGTCAGTTTCAATGGCACACCAGGCCGGTGATTTTATCGTTCGTGGTGGTACTGCGACTGTACGTCCGAACGTCAGCTCTGATAATGTTCTGGGTTTCGGTTCTTTTGAAGCGAACAATAATACTCAGTTAGGTTTAACTTTCAGTTATATGATCACCGATAATATCGGTGTGGAATTACTGGCAGCGACGCCGTTTGAGCATAAAATCTCTGTTCCGGCTGCGGGTGAAATTGCCTCTGCCAAACATTTACCGCCAACCTTAATGGCACAGTACTATTTCCGTACTCCGGAAGATAAACTGCGTCCGTATTTAGGTGTGGGTGTTAACTATACCTTCTTCTTTGATGAAGGATTTAACGATACCGGTAAAGGCGCAGGCTTAAGCGATCTGAGCATGAGCAGCTCATGGGGTGTGGCAGCACAGGCAGGTCTGGATTATGAATTAGACCAGAACTGGATGCTGAACGCCTCCCTCTGGTGGATGAACATCAAAACTGATGTTGATTTCAAAGCCGGTGGTGCCAGCCAGTCTTACAAAACTAACCTGGATCCATGGGTATTCATGTTTGGTGTCGGTTACAAATTCTGATAATCCTCGTTATCAGTACCATAAAAAACGGCGCAATTCTTATTGCGCCGTTTTTTTATCCGGTAATCTGATATTCAGAGTCACCGCAACTTCATTGAGTTAATAACAACCTTCACACCCGGAACTTTACGCGCGGTATTTACCGCCAGGTTCGCTTCTTTTTCTGAAGAGACAAATCCGCTCAGCTGAACTTTACCTTTAAATGTTTCCACGCTGATTTGAGTGGATTTAATGCCTTTCTCACCCAGTAACGCTGTTTTCACTTTAGTGGTAATGACGGAATCATCAAAATACCCCCCGGTACCTTCACTGGTGGCAGTCGGGGCACAGGCGGACAGGGTGAAAGCCATAAACATGACAACAAAAAATGAGGTGACCAGTTTCATATACTTCATTATGTTCTCCTTATTACCGGCACGGATCGCAGAATAATGTGTGCCTGACCTTTTCAGTATTGATGAAAACCGGATGTTTCTCAACAAAAAATAACCCGCTGTTAACAGCGGGCGGAATGAAAAATTATAATTGCGTTGCGTTTTTCATTTTCTGCGTAAATTCCCGCAGTTTCTGACACATCACCGGTATATTATCCAGATTTGCGGCGATGATTTTTACCACAGCAGAGCCGGAAATCGCCCCTGCAGCACCATTCCGCAGTGATTCCTGTACCTGTTCCGGTTCAGAAATCCCGAATCCCTGAACCGGCGGTGCGGCATTCAGCGCGGTCAGTTTTGCCGTCAGATCAGCCAGGGACTTTTCAGCCCGCTTTTCTGTTCCTGTCACCCCGGCGCGGGAGAGCAGGTAGGTATAGCCTTTTCCGGCGGCGGCCAGTGTTTCCAGTAATTTATCATCCGCATCCGGCGGGCAGATAAAGACCGGTGCGATATTATTGGCCAGCGCGGCATCCCGGAACGGCTGAGACTCATGCAGCGGCACATCGGCGATCAGCACCGAATCCACCCCGGCTTTTGCCGCTGTTTCATAAAACTGACTGATACCGTTATGGAAAACCAGGTTGGCATACATCAGCAATCCCACCGGCAGTTCCGGATATTTTGCACGGATTTGTGCAATCAGCTCAAAGCAGCGTGCCGGGGTCATACCGGCCGCAAAGGCACGAAGGTTGGCATCCTGAATCACCGGACCGTCTGCCAGCGGGTCAGAAAACGGAATACCGATTTCCAGGGCGTCGGCACCACCGTCCACCAGTGCATCAATAATTTGCAGGGAAACCTCAGCGGACGGATCACCCAGAGTGACAAACGGGATAAACGCACCCTGATTACGGGACTGCAAACGCTGAAAAAGTTGTTCATACCGGCTCATCAGAAATCACCTCTTGCTTTAAAAATGTCATAAACAGTGAAAATATCTTTGTCTCCGCGACCGGAAATATTGACGATAATAATTTGTTCTTTCTCCGGATTTTCACGGATCATTTTCAGTGCGCGTGCCAGGGCATGGGAGGATTCCAGTGCCGGGATAATCCCTTCCTGACGGCTCAGGGTTTTAAAGGCGTCAAGTGCCTCGTCATCGGTGGCGGAAACATAATCCGCCCGGCCGATAGCATTCAGATACGCGTGCTGCGGCCCGACAGACGGGAAATCCAGACCGGCGGAGATGGAGTAAGATTCCTCGATTTGGCCGTCTTCTGTCTGCATCATCGGTGATTTCATGCCGAAATAGATACCGATGCGGCCATGTTTGAGCGGCGCACCGTGTTCACCGGTTTCAATACCGTGTCCGGCCGGTTCGACGCCGATCAGGGCGACGGATTCATCGGGAATAAACCCGGCAAATGCGCCGATAGCGTTTGAACCGCCGCCGATACAGGCGATCACCGCATCCGGAAGACGACCTTCACGGGCGAGGATCTGGGCGCGGGCCTCATCACCGATCATACGCTGGAACTCGCGGACAATGGTCGGGTACGGATGCGGACCTGCCGCAGTGCCTAATAAATAGTGGGCGCGGTCATAATTGCCGCTCCAGTCGCGCAGCGCCTCATTACAGGCATCTTTCAGCGTGGCGGAGCCGCTGTGCACCGGAATGACTTCCGCGCCCATCAACCGCATGCGGAACACATTCGGAGACTGACGTTCCACGTCTTTTGCCCCCATATACACCCGGCATTTCAGGCCGAGCAGCGCACTGGCCAGTGCTGCCGCCACGCCGTGCTGACCGGCTCCGGTTTCGGCAATAATTTCCGTTTTTCCCATCCGTTTTGCCAGCAGTGCCTGGCCGAGCACCTGGTTGGTTTTATGCGCACCGCCGTGCAGTAAATCTTCGCGTTTCAGATACAGTTTGGTTTTGCTGCCCGCAGTCAGGTTTTTGCACAGGGTCAGGGCCGTCGGGCGTCCGGCATAGTTTTGCAGCAGATCGGTAAATTCACGCTGAAATTCCGGGTCTTCCTGAGCGGCAATAAAGGCATCTTCGAGCTGATCGAGTGCCGGGATTAAAATCTGCGGCACAAACTGCCCGCCGAATTCACCAAAATAGGGATTTAATTTACTCATTGTTTTCTGATCCTTTTTCTTTTCAGTTGTAGTCAGGCAACTTGCTGATGTAATTGATTAAATATCTGACGAAGTTTTTCTGCATCTTTAATACCGGGGGCGGATTCGGCGCCGGAGTTAAAATCCAGCCCGGCAGCACCGGAAGTGGCGGCGGCGACACAGTTTTCCGCATTCAGCCCGCCTGCGAGGGTAAAGGGTACCGGCAATGAAGGGGGCAGTGTCTGCCAGTCGAACGTCTGCCCGGTGCCGCCTTTGCCGTTATCCAGCACCAGCCGCACCACACCGTCAGGCACGGTGATATCCGTACCGTGCGACATATCCAGCGCTTTCCATATCTCACATTTTGCCGGGAGATGCAGGCGCAGCAGCGCGATATCGTGCTCGTTTTCATCACCATGTAACTGAACCGCATGCAGTTTCAGACGGCGGGCAATGGCAGCGATATCTGCCGGGTCGTGGTTACGGAACACGCCGACGTACGCCAGCGGTGCACCGCGCATCACCTCAGCTGCCTGTACTTCATCCACATAACGCGGCGATTTGCTGACAAAAATCAGGCCGCCGAAGGTGGCACCGGCGTCATAAGCGGCGCGGGCATCGTCTGCTCGGGTCAGCCCGCAGACTTTGTGCTCACCGTAAATCAGGCGGCGGATAGCCGTGTCCAGATCAGGCTGCGCCATAATGGCACTGCCGATCAGGAATCCGTCAGCATGGGGACGCAATTCGCGGATATGCTGATGGGTGGTAATGCCGGATTCACTGATAATAATGCGGTCAGCCGGAATATGCGGCGCGAAATCCGCTGTCCGGCGGCGGTCAATGGAGAGGTCGCGCAGATCGCGGTTATTGATACCGATAACCTGTGCATCAAGGGCAATGGCGCGGTGCAGTTCCTCTTCCGTACTGACTTCCGTCAGCACACCCATGTTGAGGGAATGAGCCAGGGTCGCCAGTGAGTGATAATCCGCATCATTCAGGACAGAAAGCATCAGCAGAATCGCGTCTGCGCCATAGTGGCGGGCGAGATACACCTGATAAGCATCAATAATGAAATCTTTGCACAACACCGGCTGCGTGATCAGTGCGCGCACCTGCCGCAGATAGTCGTGTTGTCCCTGAAAATATTTCTCGTCGGTCAGTACCGAAACTGCTGTGGCATACGGCGCATAGGCCGCTGCGATTTCACTGAGATTAAAATCCTGACGGATAAGCCCTTTCGACGGAGAGGCTTTTTTGCACTCCAGAATAAATGCGGTTTCCGCGCTGCGCAGTGCCTGATAAAAATCGCGGTCACTCAGCGGCAGATTATCCGCAAAACTCAGCAGCGGTTCCTGTTTCTTCCGTGCAACCAGGGAGATACGTTTATCATTCACAATCTGTTCTAATACGGTGCCTTTCATGGTTTATCCTCTCGCGGCCAGGGCGGTGACGCGCTCAAAGGCGTTACCACTGCGGATCATTGTCAGCGCGTGCTGAGCATTGTCCTGTAAGTCTTCGTTATCATTGAGTTTCATCAGCAGGGCGACATTGGCTGCCACGGCGTGACTCTGTGCCGCGGTACCTTCTCCCTGTAATAACCGGGTCAGCAACTGACGGTTTTCTTCCGGGGTACCGCCGCGCAGTTCCTGCATGTCATAACCCGGCAGGCCGAAATCGTCTGTGGTCAGGCGGTATTCGCGGATCTCTCCGTTATGCAGCTCAGCAACCTGTGTCGGTGCGTGCAGGGAAACCTCATCCATTCCGCCGCTGTGTACTACGGCGGCACGCTGGTAGCCGAGGACTTTCAGGGTTTCCGCGACAGGGCGGATCAGCGCCGGGCTGTACACGCCGATCAGGGCAACCGGCGGACGGGCCGGGTTGATCAGCGGCCCGAGGACATTAAATAAGGTACGGGTTTTCAGTTGCTGACGCACCGGTGCGGCAAAACGGAAGCCGTCGTGATAGTGCGGGGCGAACAGAAAACAGACGCCGACATCATCCAGTGCGCTGCGGGACACATCCGCCGGGGTGTCCAGCGCGATCCCGAAGGCGTTCAGTAAATCGGAAGAGCCGGTTTTGCTCGAAACACTGCGGCTGCCGTGTTTGGCGACTTTGATCCCGCAGGCAGCAGCCACAAAGGCGCTGGCCGTGGAGATATTGATGCTGTCGGAAGCATCGCCGCCGGTGCCGACAATATCACTGAAACGATAGTCCGGACGCGGGAAGGCGCGTGCGTTATTCAGACAGGCCTGGGCGGCGCCGGCAATTTCATCCGGCTGCTCGCCGCGCATTTTCATGCTGATCAGCGCTGCCGCCAGCTGGGTTTCACTTAGTTCTCCCCGGATAATTGCGGAAAATAATTCCCGGCTTTCCGCCAGGGTCAGTGTTTCACCCCGGTAAAGTTTTTCAAATAATGTTTGCATCTCTCTGTTCCTTAATCTGTTTTTTTATCTGTTATTCAGGTTGAGTTATGCCTGTGCCCACGCCAGGGTATTAGCCAGCAGGGCTGCGCCGTCCGGTGTCAGGACGGATTCGGGGTGAAACTGTAAGCCGCAGACTTTGTCCTGTTCATGGCGGACGGCCATCACAATATTGTCGCTGGTGGCACACACGGTCAGCGCTTCCGGGATGATTTCCGCTGCCAGTGAGTGATAGCGTGCCACTTTCATCGGGTTCGGCAGACCGGAAAACATGGACTGCTCATCGTGATGCAACTGGCTGGCTTTACCGTGGAGCACAGCACCGGCGTGGCTGACTTTGCCGCCGTAGGCTTCAACAATCGCCTGATGGCCGAGGCAAATACCAATCACCGGGTAACGTCCTCTGACACGGCTCAGCACTTCCGGCTGACACCCGGCATCCGCCGGTTTTCCCGGCCCCGGAGAGAGCACCAGCACCGGGTTTTTCATGGTTTCCAGCGCGGACAGGATGACCTCTGCCGGAACCCGGTTGCGGTAAATCACCACCTGATGCCCCTGAGCACGGAACTGATCGGCCAGGTTATAGGTAAAGGAATCGACATTATCGAGCAGTAAAATATCAGCCATCAGAATGTCTCCTCTGCATGATGGGCGCGGGTGATAGCGCGGATCACCGCGCGGGCTTTGTTGCGGTTTTCGTCGGCTTCCGCCTGCGGGTCGGAATCCAGCACCACGCCGCCGCCGGCCTGCACTGTGGCGATACCGTTTTCGACATAGGCAGAACGGATCACAATGCAGGTATCAAAGGTGGTATCGCCGCGGAAATAGCCGACCGCACCGCCGTAGCTGCCGCGACGGACTTTCTCGGCCTGTGCAATCAGTTCCATCGCACGGACTTTCGGTGCGCCGGTCAGGGTGCCCATATTCATGCACGCCTGATAAGCATGGAAAATATCGAGGTCGTCGCGTAATTCACCGGTGACGCGGGACACCAGGTGCATCACAAACGCATAACGATCCACTTTGGTCAGCTCCGCCACACTGCGGCTGCCGGGACGGCAGATACGGGCGAGGTCATTACGGGCCAGATCAACCAGCATAAAGTGCTCAGCCAGCTCTTTCTGATCCGTACGCAGGTCAAGCTCCAGGCGGCTGTCTTTATCTGCATCCACCGAACCGTCTGCTGACAAACCGCGCGGACGGGTGCCGGCAATCGGGTAGATTTCAATCTGACGGGTTGCCGGGTCATATTTCAGGGCACTTTCCGGTGATGCGCCGAACAGGGTGAAATCCGCATCCTGCATAAAGAACAGGTAAGGGCTCGGGTTGCGGGTTTTCAGTTCGCGGTAGGCGGCCATCGGGGACGGGCACGGTAACTGAAAGCGGCGTGACGGCACGACCTGGAAGATATCACCCTGAATAATGGATTGTTTTAACTGATTAACGATAGTGCAGAAATCAGTATCTGAATGTGACGTTGTCACGCTGATATCTGCGGGCGTAACAGCCGCAGAACCGGTTACCGGCTGTGCCAGAGCCGTTAATACCTGCTGATGCTGTGCTGTCAGGCGGGTTTGTTCTGCGGTATCTGCTGTGAATGTCAGGGTGAACAGTTCACTGGTCTGCTGCTGGTGGTCGATAGTGAGCAGTGTTTCCGCCAGATAAAAACAGTAATCCGGGCAGTTGTTAGTGCGTTCAACCGGCGGCAGTGACTCAAAGGCCGCGACCAGGTCGTAGCTGAACAGTCCGCCGCAGAACAGCGCGTGACGGTCATCTGCCTGTGACGGCAGATTCATCAGGGTACGGAGTACATCAAAGACCGATGCGGCACGCAGACGGGTATCTTCATCCGCATAGGCGGCCGGTGCAGTGAAATGCAGTGTCAGTGTGTTACCGCTGATAGTCCCGGCGGACAGACTTGCCTGCAATACCGGCAGTAATGCCGCGCCGTTGGCAGTCAGTGCTTCTGCGGTGACGGTGTGTCCGGTGCAGCGGATGCGCAGTGCGCTGTGCAGCACCAGCATGCTTTTTAAATTTGCTCTGGATGCGATTTCGGCGGATTCTAATAACAGCGTTGCAGGACGCTGTGCGCAAAGCGCGGTGAATACCGCCGCCGGGTCGGGCTGATAAGCCGGATAAGCTGTCCGGATGTGTTGTGTGAAAATCGTGCTGTCCATGATAATTACCTTGCTATGTGAATTTTTTGCCATAAAAAAACCCGCCACGGGGGCGGGTTCTGTGCTCTGGTACAGCCGGTTAACTGACATGCACGCACAACCATTCCGCCCGACGGGAAAGATTGCGCCACCAACGATTGTTCAGTTTGTGCATGTTCATGGGATGTCCTCAGTATAAACAGTGATTACAGATAACTCGTTCTGCGTACTAGTTAACTAGATCGTGATTGGTGTGTCAAGGCTTTTTGTGGAATACTGTGCGTCCCGTAAATGCGGGTGAGATTTTATGAGGTCACTTCTGGCAATGTATTGTCAGAACATAAGGGAGACGCGATGGAGCCGGAAAATACAGGTATTGACCTGTCGTGCTATGATTTACACAGCCATACCACTGCGTCAGACGGCATGCTGACACCGGAGCAGTTACTGGACAGAGCCGTTGAGATGAAGGTGACCGTGCTGGCAATTACCGATCACGACACCACGGATGCTCTTCCGGCAGCACATCATTATCAGCAGGCAAATAATTTACCGCTGACGGTGATTAATGGTGTTGAAATATCAACGCTTTGGGAACATCATGAGATTCATATTGTCGGGCTGAATATTGATATTACCCATCCGGCAATGACAGAATTACTGGCGCACCAGTCAGAACGGCGCCGGGCACGCGGGATGCTTATCAGTGAACGGCTGGCAAAGGCCGGAATTGAAGGCACCTGGGAAGAGGCGAATGCGCTGGCGCAGGGCGGTGAAGTCACGCGCGGACACTTCGCCCGGGTGTTGATCGCCCGTGGTGTGGAACCGACAATTCCGAAAGTGTTCAAACGCTATCTCGCCCGTAACAAAACCGGCTATGTACCGCCGCAGTGGTGTGATATCCCTGACGCGGTACAGGCCATTCATGCCGCCGGCGGACAGGCCGTACTGGCACATCCCGGCCGCTATGGCTTATCCGCCAAGTGGCTTAAGCGCCTGTGTGATTTCTTTAAACAGGCCGGTGGGGATGGCATGGAAGTGGCGCAGTGTCAGCAGGCTCCGGATGAGCGCCGGACTCTGGCGCAATACGCAATAACATACGGATTAAAAGCCTCCCAGGGATCCGATTTTCATCAGCCGTGTTCGTGGATAGAACTGGGCCGTAAATTGTGGTTACCGGGTGATGTAATACCAATCTGGCAGGATTGGTCACTGAAGGATTAACAGAGGAAACAACATGGGCCAGATGTTTTATATCCATCCGGATAACCCGCAGGCACGCCTGATCAATCAGAGCGTGGAGATTTTTAACAAAGGCGGTGTGGTGATTTACCCGACCGACTCCGGCTATGCCATTGGCTGCCGCCTGGAAGATAAAGATGCGTTACAGCGGATCTGCCGTCTGCGTCAGATAGACAGTAATCATAACTTTACCCTGATGTGCCGCGATTTATCGGATATCTCCACCTATGCACATGTGGATAATACGGTATTCCGTTTAATCAAAAATAATACACCGGGTAATTACACCTTTATTCTGCGGGCGACCAAAGAAGTGCCGCGCCGTCTGATGAGTGAAAAACGTAAAACCATTGGTCTGCGTATTCCGGCAAACCCGATTGCCATGGATTTACTTGCCGCAATGGGTGAACCGCTGATGTCCGCCAGTCTGATTTTACCGGGCAATGATTTTGCGGAATCTGACCCGGAAGAAATTAACGATACCCTGGGCAAGCAGGTGGATCTGGTGATCCACGGCGGTTATATCGGCCAGCAGCCGACCACGGTTATCGATCTGACTGACGACGTGCCGGTTGTGGTGCGTGAAGGAACCGGAGATGTAACGCCGTTCCTGTGACTGCCGTGTGCGTCACATGTGTAAAATGCGTTAGCGCCGTGCATTAACCTGTGTATAATGCTGCGGTTGATTTTTATGACGCCTGTGAAGGCGACAGCAGAGGGTGCTCAATGAGCCAGAAAACAGAAAAGTTACAAAAGGTGTTGGCGCATGCAGGGCATGGCTCACGCCGCGAAATTGAAAGTTACATCGAAGCGGGACGTATCTCTATTGACGGCAAAACTGCCACACTGGGTGACCGTATCGATGTTAATACGAATGCTAAAATCCGCCTCGACGGCCGGATTTTAGGTATCAAAGATGCACAGAAAAACCCGTGTCGTGTACTGGCATATTATAAGCCGGAAGGGGAATTATGTACCCGTCATGACCCGGATGGCCGTCCGACAGTCTTTGATCGTCTGCCGCGTATTCAGGGAGCCCGCTGGATTGCTGTCGGCCGCCTGGATGTGAATACCAGCGGATTACTGCTGTTCACCACCGACGGGGAACTGGCGAACCGCCTGATGCACCCGAGCCGTGAAGTGGAACGTGAATATGCGGTCCGTGTCTTCGGTGAAGTGGATGATGCCAAACGCAATCAGCTGCTCAAAGGTGTTCAGCTGGAAGATGGTCCGGCCTCATTCCGTTCGCTGAAATTCAAAGGCGGGGAAGGTATCAACCAGTGGTTTAATGTTTCCCTGACCGAAGGCCGTAACCGCGAAGTCCGCCGGATGTGGGAAGCGGTCGGTGTGCAGGTCAGCCGCCTGATCCGTGTCCGTTACGGCGATATCGATCTGCCGAAAGCGCTGCCGCGTGGCGGATGGGTGGAACTGAACCTGGAAAAAACCAACTACCTGCGCGAACTGGTGGGACTGCCGGCGGAAACCACCACCAAGGTTTCTGTGGAAAGTGATAAACGCCGGATCAAAGCCAATCAGATCCGCCGTGCGGTAAAACGTCACTCACAAGTCGGCACCACCGCATCAAAACGTAATTCCGGGCGTCCGTCATCAACCCGTCAGGGTACCGGAAATACACAGAAACGCCGTACCGGTAAATAATAATCCGGTTACGTAAAACCGGTATTTTCTGTTATTTCAGCCTGTATTTGTTCTTATAAACGTCCTGTGCCATCGCACGGGGCGTTTTTTTGTACAGGAGTCATGCAAATACCCGCAGTGTGGGTTAAAATAATCAAAACAGTATTTCCCGCCGGTGAATGACCGGGAAACAGAGATATATCTGCGAGGAGATGATTATTGCGATAACCAGATGCGGTCTGTTAACGCTCATCTTTCTGCTCCCCGGATGTGATGACGAAACACAGCCCGGCACACCTGAACTGAGCCGGTATTACTACAGTAATATTACCGGGGATGATCTGTTTTTTACGGTAAACGGAAAAAGTTATCACCTTGCACATGACGCGGAGGGCATTGTTTATCTGCCATCCGGTCTGAATAAGCTGGAAACCCCGCAGGGACAACAGATTTCCTTTATGGCTTATCCCGGAAACAGCGGCGGAATCCTCAATCCTTCCCGTGCCCGTTATTATTCCTATACCATTCATGACGGCGATACGCTGTATTCACCGCAATTTAATTCCATGGTAAAGACATTTAAATTTGACGGCCATTATTATCAGGGACCGTTGCGGACCAGTAATGCCGACGTTATCGATAATAACCTGTTTAAATGCCGGTTCTCTTCCGATGTACCTGATATAAAAGCGGTGCTGGACAGATTTATTGCCGGAGAAAAAGGAATGATGACAATCTGTATGAATGAAAATGAATTCCGCCGGTTCCTGGAATACAATCCGCGCGGTGTCAGTTTATTACCGGATAATACGGTGCTCACCCCGGAACAGGATGCGGATACCGGTAATACTTTCCGCCCGCATGACATTCAGTTTCAGGATGCGGAATTGCGTGAGGATGCAGAGAAAATCACTGATATTGTGACGGAGTTCCGGCATCAGACTGATGTGACAAAAAAATATGAAATATACAGCCGTTATCACACGGTACTGATGCGGATGGCTAATCGTTACCGTCAGATACTGCTGCAAAGCGATAAAGAGAATAAGACTGACAAAGAAGAGAGCCGGAGATTCAGTGAGTTTGTGCAGGAAACCGGTGAAATTTTCGGTGCCGGGGTTTTACCGCTGCAAACGGATGAAACGCCCCCGGCACACTGACGTTACTGCCTTTAATTATTCCGCCGGTCCGGCTTTGCGTCCGGGCTGCGCATCATAGCTGATCCCGTTTTTACCGGCACTGTCATCACACATCACATATAAATAGGTCGGCATAATATCCGCCGGGGTTTTCAGTTTTTCTGATGCCTCATCCGGAAATGCGCCGGCGCGCATGGCCGTGCGGGTACCGCCCGGATTAATGCAGCTGACGCGCAGCCCTGTGCCTTTATATTCCTCAGCCAGAACCTGCATCATACCTTCAGTGGCAAATTTTGAGACGGCATAGGCTCCCCATGCGGCACGGCCTTCGCGGCCGACACTTGATGATGTGAATACCAGCGAACTCTGCGGGGATTTCAGCAGGAGCGGTAACAGTGCCTGTGTCAGTATAAAGGTACCATTAACATTCACCTGCATTACATCCTGCCATAACTGTACCGGCTGCTCAGTGAGCGGCGCGACCACGCCCAGAATACCGGCGTTGTGCAGTACGCCATCCAGCCGCGGAATCTCCTGTTCCAGCGCGGCAGCGAACTGACGGCTTTGCGCTTCTGTCAGTGTCAGTAAGTCCTGATGATAAATACGCGGCACTGACCCGTAACGCTGCGTGATTTCATCACGGACGGCCTGTAATTTGGATTCTGTCCGGCCGGTCAGGATCAGTTCCGCACCGTAGCGGGCATAGGTCAGGGCGGCTTCACGGCCAATCCCGTCACCGGCACCGGTTATCAGGATGATTTTATTCTTCAGTGCATCAGGGGAGGACGGGGAAAAGCGGGATACATCATTATTATGCATGGTGATAACTCCGGAAAAGCAAATGGACGGGTATCACATCCCGGACAGGGTGTGAACCCGTTTTTATCATACCGTCCTCAGGGCGTGATTGCCATCAAGGGTTACAAAACTAGTTGAGCATTTATCAGATTTTTTAGTTAAAATAGTGCCATTCAATTTAACAGTATTAAGGTGTGCCGGTGGAGTTTCTCTCACAATACGGTTTGTTTCTTGCTGAAACCGTAACTATTGTTCTGGCAATCATTGCCATTGTCGTGTTCTTTGTCATGCTCAGCATCCGTAAAGGGCAGTCTCTGGGTAAATTACGTCTGACGGATCTGGGTGAAAACTACCGCGACAGACAGCGTGAAATGCAACATGCCCGCATGAGCGAAGCAGAACAGAAAGTCTGGAATAAAGCGTTTAAAAAACAACAAAAAAACGAAGATAAAAAAGACAAAAGCAACGCCAAAAACGGTCAGACCCGTCTGCGCAAATCCTGTATCTATGTAATTGACTTTAAAGGCAGCCTGGATGCGCACGAGGTGGAATCACTGCGTGAAGAAATCACCATTATTCTGTCCGTGGCCGAGCCGGGTCTGGATGAAGTGCTGGTGCGTCTGGAAAGTCCGGGCGGACTGGTTCACGCCTATGGTCTGGCAGCCGCTCAGCTGACCCGTCTGCGTGAGAAAAATATCCGTATTACCATTGCGGTTGATAAAGTCGCGGCCAGTGGTGGTTATATGATGGCGTGTGTGGCGGATAAAATTGTGGCCGCGCCGTTTGCGATTGTCGGTTCGATTGGCGTGGTGGCACAGGTGCCTAACATCCATCGTCTGCTGAAGAAAAATGATATTGATGTGGAAATGCATACTGCCGGTCAATATAAACGCACGCTGACATTCATCGGGCAGAATACCGATGAAGGCCGTGAGAAATTCCAGCAGGAGCTGGATGAAACGCACGTTCTGTTCAAAAGCTTTGTTTCTCAGAACCGTCCGTCTCTGGACATTGATAAAGTGGCGACCGGTGAACACTGGTACGGCACCCAGGCAAAAGAGCTGGGACTGGTTGATGAGCTGGCAGTGAGTGATGATTTAATTGTCGCGGCAATTCCTGACCATGAAGTGATTCAGGTGCGTTATTTCCGCCGTAAGCGTCTTATTGATAAAATCACCCAGAGTGTGATGATGAGTGCTGACCGCCTTATTCTCCGCTGGTGGCAGCGCGGGAATGGCCCGGTCGGGAAATAACCGTCTCAATATAAATAACGGCAGCGCAGGCTGCCGTTATTCTTTGCGGATTATTATTATCCGACCGGTGACTATTCTGGTATCCGTCTGTTAATCCGCCAGATGATATTGTTCTGACAGAACGTGAGCGAGATGTTTAAACATATTAAAGACGGCCGCACTTTTGAGTGTCGGCAGGCCCTGGTCGTCTAAAAAGTATTCACCTTTAAAAACCAATACGCCGGATTTCTGTTCAACATCATCAGCCTGCATACCCTCCAGAAAATCTTCATGTTCCTGTATGATTTTATTGGCTTTTTCTAACAGCTCTTGTTTGCTGATGGCGATGGTTTCTTTTTGCATTCTGTGAACTCCTTTGAAAAATAATTTGTTGCGCATCACTATTTATCAGGTAGAGTGTGAACTTTTCAAGAGCCCCGCAACGTGGCGGGAAGACTATTTGCGTAATACACTCCGGTGACGGCGATATTAAAAATACATCATTTCCTGACAGATGTTTTGAGTTGAAACAAAGCATTAGTATAAAAAGAGTTGATCTATTACGAAAGTGCCTCAATATAAAAGGCAGTGTATTTAACGCAAAAATTGGCGTTTTTATAATCGCCCCGAAAATTTAGGTAATGATAATTATGGGTAAAGCTCTTGTCATCGTGGAGTCCCCGGCAAAAGCCAAAACGATTAACAAGTATCTCGGCAAAGACTACGTGGTGAAATCCAGCGTCGGTCACATCCGGGATCTGCCGACGAGTGGTTCAGCGAGCCGTAAACCCGCTGCTGCAGGCGATAAAACGAAAAAAGTTAAAAAAGACGAACGCACAGCGCTGGTCAGCCGGATGGGTGTTGACCCGTACCACGGCTGGGAAGCGGATTATCAGATTCTGCCGGGCAAAGAAAAGGTTGTTTCTGAATTACAGCACCTGGCCGCCGATGCATCACACATCTATCTCGCAACGGACCTTGACCGCGAAGGGGAAGCCATTGCATGGCACCTGCGGGAAGTGATCGGCGGTGATGACAGCCGCTTCAGCCGGGTTGTATTTAATGAAATCACCAAAAATGCGATAAGTCAGGCGTTTGAACAGCCGGGCGAACTGAATATTGACCGTGTGAATGCCCAGCAGGCGCGCCGCTTTATGGATCGCGTGGTGGGTTACATGGTGTCTCCGCTACTGTGGAAGAAAATTGCCCGTGGTTTATCCGCCGGTCGTGTGCAGTCTGTCGCGGTGCGTCTGATTGTTGAGCGCGAGCGCGAAATCAAAGCGTTTGTACCGGAAGAGTACTGGCAGATCCACGCACTGCTGTCTGATAAAAAAGATCAGCTGCGCATGGAAGTGGTGCAGGAAAACGGCAAAACCTTTAAAGCGGTCAATGAGAAACAGGCACATGCTGCTGTCAGCAAGTTACAGGCTGCCACCTTTAAAATTACTGACCGCGAAGACCGTCCGACCTCCAGCAAGCCGGGTGCACCGTTTATTACCTCCACACTCCAGCAGGCCGCGAGCACGCGCCTGAGCTTTGGTGTGAAGAAAACCATGATGATGGCACAGCGTCTTTATGAAGCCGGTCACATCACCTATATGCGTACCGATTCCACCAACCTGAGCCAGGATGCCATTACAATGGCGCGTGACTATATCACTGAGAATTTCGGTGATAAGTATCTGCCTGCCTCGCCGAATCTGTACAGCAACAAAGAGAATTCCCAGGAAGCGCACGAAGCTATCCGTCCGTCTGATATCGCTGTAACGGAAGAGATGCTCAAGGATATGGAGCCGGATGCGCGCCGCCTGTATCAGTTGATCTGGCGTCAGTTTGTCGCGTGTCAGATGACACCGGCAAAATACGATTCCACCACACTGACCGCAGAAGCGGGTGATTTCACACTGAAAGCCAAAGGGCGCACACTGCGTTTCGACGGCTGGACCAAAGTGATGCCTGCACTGCGTAAGAATGATGAAGATAATACGCTGCCTGCGATTGCGCCGGGCACGGTCATGACGCGCGAAGCGATTGATCCGGTACAGCACTTCACTAAACCGCCTGCGCGTTTCAGTGAGGCGTCACTGGTTAAAGAGCTGGAAAAACGCGGTATCGGTCGTCCGTCCACCTATGCGTCAATTATTTCCACCATTCAGGACCGCGGTTATGTGAAAGTGGAAAACCGCCGTTTCTATGCTGAGAAAATGGGTGAAATTGTCACCGATCGTCTCGAAGAAACCTTTGCGGAACTGATGAACTACGACTTTACCGCACGGATGGAAAATCAGCTCGACCATATCGCCAACAATGAAGCGAAGTGGAAATCGGTGCTGGACGAATTCTTTGCTGATTTCAGCAAGCAGCTGGATAACGCGGGCAAAGAGCCGGAAGAAGGCGGTATGCGAACGAACCCGATGGTCATTACCTCGATCATCTGTCCGACCTGTTCCCGCCCGATGGGGATCCGTACCGCATCCACCGGGGTATTCCTGGGCTGTTCCGGTTATGCTCTGCCGCCGAAAGAGCGCTGCAAGCAGACCATCAACCTGATTCCGGAACACGAAATCCTCAATATCCTTGAAGGGGATGACGCGGAAACCAATGCGCTGCGTGCCCGCCGCCGCTGCCCGAAATGCGGCACTGCGATGGACAGCTACCTGATCGACACCGGCCGTAAACTGCATGTCTGCGGTAACAACCCGGAATGTGAAGGGTACGAAGTCGAAGAAGGTGAGTTCCGCATTAAAGGGTATGATGGCCCGGTCGTTGAATGTGAGAAATGCGGCTCTGAGATGCACCTGAAAATGGGGCGTTTCGGTAAGTACATGGGCTGTACCAACGACGAGTGTAAAAACACCCGTAAAATTCTGCGTAACGGTGAAGTCGCTCCGCCGAAAGAAGATCCGGTTCCGTTACCGGAACTGCCGTGCGAAAAATCAGACGCGTACTTTGTACTGCGTGATGGTGCTGCCGGTATCTTCCTGGCGGCGCACAATTTCCCTAAATCACGGGAAACCCGTGCACCGCAGGTAGCAGAACTGGTTCGCTTTAAAGATCGTCTGTCTGAGAAAATGCGTTATCTGGCGGAAGCGCCGGTGGCGGATCCGGACGGTAATCCGACGACTGTCCGCTGGAGCCGCAAAACCAAACAGCAGTATGTGGCATCCGATAAAGACGGCAAAGCCACCGGCTGGTCTGCATTCTATATCGACGGCAAATGGGTTGAGAAAGCCAAATAATCTGTCGTTATAGGGTTCTGTTGTCACAATAATAAAAACCGGTCAGGATTTCCCTGACCGGTTTTTTTATGCCGGAAACAGTGTTCTGGCGGTGTATTGTACGGCAGACAGTGATTAATAGCTTTTTGTTATAAGCATTAAATAAAATAGCCTAAGAAAGGAATAGCCGTGATTTCCCGCGCTTTGCTGAGAAATGCGCAGTATCAGGGCATTGAGCTGTTATTTTTTGGCTGGTGCCCGTGCATTTTTTGTTATATCGTCACTGAATAGAATAACGTTATAACAATTTGCTCACTTATTCTTTTTCGGAATAATAAAGATGAAAAAGGAGTAAGCAATGCCGAACCTGCACGGAAAGGAATAAGCGGATGAAATTACAGCAGCTGCGCTATATTGTGGAAGTGGTTAATCACAATCTGAATGTCTCCTCGACTGCCGAGGGGCTGTACACATCACAACCCGGTATCAGTAAGCAGATCCGGATGCTGGAAGATGAGCTGGGAATGCAGATTTTTGCCCGCAGCGGTAAACATCTGACCCACGTGACACCGGCCGGGGAATCTGTTATCCGCATCTCCCGTGAAGTGCTGGCGAAAATAGATGCCATCAAGGCTGTCGCCAGCGAGCACACGTATCCGGAGCAGGGAACCCTGAGTATCGCCACGACCCATACTCAGGCGCGTTATGCACTGCCGCCGGTCATTAAAGGCTTTATTGAGCGTTATCCGCATGTTTCCCTGCATATGCACCAGGGCACACCGACACAGATAGCCGAGGATGTCTGCAAAGGCAACAGCGATTTTGCCATCGCGACAGAAGCCCTGCATCTGTATAACGATTTGATTATGCTGCCGTGCTATCAGTGGAACCGGGCCGTGGTGGTCCGCCGTGATCACCCGCTGGCGCAGCGGCGCGACCTGACTATCGCGGATATCGCGGAGTATGAAATTGTCACCTATACCCACGGTTTCACCGGCCGTTCCGAGCTGGACAGCACCTTTGAAAAACAGGGGCTGAAACCGAAAGTCGTCTTTACCGCAACAGATGCGGATGTGATTAAAACCTATGTCCGTCTCGGGCTCGGGATCGGGATTATTGCCAGTATGGCGGTCGATCCGGAGACAGATAAAGACCTCGTCAGTATCGATATGCGGGATAAATTCAGCTACAGCACCACAAAAATCGGTTTCCGGCGCGGTAGTTTCCTGAGAACCTATATGTATGATTTTATGTGGCGTTTCGCGCCGCATCTGACGCGCGATGTGGTGGATAAAGCGATTGCGCTGCGTAATAATGAAGACATCGAAGCCATGTTTAAAGACATTCCGCTGCCGATTGTCTGAATACTTATTATCAGGGGAACTGATGAGTAAATTATCCGCACTGACAGGCGCTGTCCTGCTTGCCGCCGGGCTGTTGCCGGCGGTTGTATCTGCATCCGTACCGGCGGCACCGGTCTGTAAAGAGACCGTGCGTGACCCGGAAAGCTATGATTCAACGGATGAATGCTACTACAAAGGCAGCAATCTGGTACAAACTTACGGGATCTACCGCAACACAACCGGAGAGCCAAAGAATCTGACGGAAAAACTGACACCCGGCACGGATCAGTCTTTCACAGATTATGGTGATACGGTCAGTCTGGAATACAAATGGCGGGGCAATAATCACCTGACGGTAACGCAGTTATTTAACGGCGGTCAGGATACCATCTCATTTGAGAATGACGGGCAGGGAACCCGGGTTATTACAGAATACAGTCCGGATTAATTATCCTGCAAAATTGTTAGTTTTGGTTACATTGAATTAACAAATTGTGTGGCTGCCCCCGCAAAGATTACGGGAATATGGTATCTTTATAATGAAAATAATAAGGAAGATACCTGTTTAACCCGTACACTCTGTGTGGAGGCGTTATGTCGTTAACCTTAAAGCAACAGTGTGAAACCCTGCTGACAGCGGGTGGAAAACACTACCATATCTATCATCTCTCCCGCCTGGCGGAACAGCTCGGCAATCTTGATAAACTTCCCAAATCCCTGAAAGTGCTGGCCGAAAACCTGTTGCGTAATCTCGATGGCGACAGCGTACAGGTGCGCGATTTACAGGCGCTGATCGACTGGCAGAAAACCGGCACCGCTGACCATGAAATTGCCTTCCGGCCCGCCCGTGTGCTGATGCAGGATTTTACCGGTGTGCCGGCGGTGGTGGATCTGGCGGCGATGCGCCAGGCTATCCGCGTGCTGGGCGGAGAAGAGAGTAAGGTCAATCCGTTGTCGCCGGTCGATCTGGTTATCGACCACTCGGTGATGGTGGATGAATATGCCAGTGAGCAGGCTTTTGCTGATAACGTGGCCATTGAAATGTCACGTAATAACGAGCGTTACCGCTTTCTGCGCTGGGGACAACAGGCCTTTGACCGCTTCCGTGTGGTTCCGCCGGGAACGGGGATCTGCCATCAGGTCAACCTCGAGTACCTCGGGAAATCAGTCTGGTATGAAACCCGCGACGGTAAAACCTATGCTTATCCGGATACCCTGGTCGGGACAGATTCCCACACCACCATGATTAACGGCCTCGGCGTGCTGGGCTGGGGCGTGGGCGGTATTGAAGCGGAAGCCGCGATGCTCGGACAGCCGGTGTCAATGCTGATCCCGGATGTGGTCGGGTTTAAACTGACCGGCCGTCTGCGCGAAGGGATCACCGCTACTGACCTGGTACTGACTGTGACACAAATGCTGCGCAAACACGGCGTGGTGGGCAAATTTGTTGAATTCTGGGGTGACGGTCTGGCGCAGTTGCCGCTGGCTGACCGCGCCACGATTGCCAATATGGCACCGGAATACGGTGCAACCTGTGGTTTCTTCCCGGCGGATGAGGTCACACTCAGTTATATGCGTCTGACCGGGCGTAGTGATGACGAAATCGCACTGGTGGAAACGTACTGCAAAGCGCAGGGATTGTGGCGTCACGAGGGGGATGAGCCGCGCTTTACCTCCGGGCTGGCGCTGGATCTGGCGGATGTGCAGACCAGTCTGGCCGGGCCGAAACGTCCGCAGGACAGAGTGGTGCTGGCGCAGGTACCGGGCGCGTTTCAGGCGGCGGTTGATCTGGAACTGAACAAAAAGTCCCCGGCGGCGAAAGTGCCTGTTTCTCTGCATGGCGACGATTTTACCCTTGAGGATGGTGCCGTGGTGATTGCCGCTATCACATCCTGTACCAACACCTCCAACCCCGGTGTGCTGATGACCGCCGGTCTGCTGGCAAAAAATGCCGCTGAAAAAGGGCTGACCCGAAAACCGTGGGTGAAAACCTCTCTGGCCCCCGGTTCGAAAGTGGTGACAGATTACCTGAATGCCGCCGGATTCACGCCGTATCTGGATCAGCTGGGATTCAATCTTGTCGGTTATGGTTGTACTACCTGCATCGGCAACTCCGGGCCGCTGGATGCGGAAATCGAAACCGCCATTAAAGAGAATGACCTGACAGTCGGTGCCGTGCTGTCCGGCAACCGCAACTTTGAAGGGCGCATCCATCCGCTGGTGAAAACCAACTGGCTGGCTTCTCCGCCGCTGGTGGTGGCTTATGCACTGGCAGGCAATCTGCACTGTAATCTGGAAACCGATCCGCTGGGTTATGACAAACAGGGCAAGCCGGTACTGTTAAAAGATATCTGGCCGGATAATGCCGCAATTGCTGCCGCAGTGGAAAAAGTGAAAACAGAGATGTTCCGCAAAGAGTATTCGGCAGTGTTTGACGGTGATGAGCAGTGGCAGTCACTGCCGGTGGAAAATACCCCGACTTACCAGTGGCAGCCGGATTCCACCTATATCCGTCATCCGCCGTATTTTGAGGGAATGCCGGTTTCCCCGGCGCCGGTCAAAGATGTAAAACAGGCGCGGATTCTGGCGATCCTCGGTGATTCTGTCACCACTGACCATATCTCTCCGGCGGGGAACATCAAAGCAGACAGCCCGGCGGGGCGCTATTTACAGGCACACGGCGTGAAACCGGCGGATTTTAACTCCTACGGCTCACGGCGCGGTAACCATGAAGTGATGGTGCGCGGCACGTTTGCCAATATCCGTATCCGCAATGAAATGGTGCCGGGCACGGAGGGCGGATTTACCCGCCATATTCCGTCCGGGGAAACACTGGCTATCTTTGATGCCGCAATGCGTTATCAGGAATCAGGGACACCGCTGGTGGTGATAGCCGGAAAAGAGTACGGCTCCGGATCCAGCCGTGACTGGGCAGCGAAAGGCACTAATCTTCTGGGTGTGAGAGTGGTGCTGACGGAATCCTATGAGCGGATCCACCGTTCTAACCTGATTGGTATGGGGATCCTGCCGCTGGAGTTTCCGGCGGGAACCGATCGCCGTACGCTGGGGCTGACCGGGGATGAACTGATTGATGTCGGCGGCCTGAACAGTGTCACACCAAAACAGATTGTACCGGTGAAAATCACACATGCGGACGGACGTGTGACTGAACTGAATGCGCTGTGCCGTATCGACACACAGACGGAGCTGGAATATTACCGCCACGGCGGCATCCTCTGCTATGTGATCCGGCAGATGCTGGCGTAACGTATTCAGACAGGTAAAAACAAAGCGCGGCATTTGCCGCGCTTTTCTGTTTTTACTGACTTTTGCAGGTGGATCAGTGATTACAGCCCGGAGACTGGCACAGCATGTGTCCCATTTTCTCCGCTTTGGTATCCAGATAATGGGCATTAGCCGGATTACGGCCGACAATCAGCGGCACGCGTTCAGTAATGTTAATCCCGGCCTGGGTCAGAATCTCGACTTTTTCCGGGTTATTGGTCAGCAGGCGGATGGCGTGCACATCCAGCAGTTTGTACATATCGGCGCACAATGTGAAATCGCGCTCATCCGGGGCAAAACCCAGCTTCTGGTTGGCTTCAACAGTATCCAGCCCGGTATCCTGTAATGCATAGGCGCGGATTTTATTCAGCAGGCCAATATTACGGCCTTCCTGACGGTGATACAGTAATACACCACGACCTTCTTCCGAGATTTGTTTCAGAGCAGCTTCCAGCTGGAAACCACAGTCACAGCGCAGGCTGAACAGCGCGTCACCGGTTAAACATTCTGAATGGACACGGGATAACACCGGCTCATCACCGCTGATGTCCCCGAACACCAGAGCCACGTGATCGTGACCGGTGGCAATTTCTTCAAATCCGACCATCAAAAATTCCCCGAACGGGGTAGGTAATTTTGCCTGTGCGACACGTTTTAACTGCAACTCTTTATTCATGATTTATTAACTCATTGATATAAATATCTTTATTTAAACGCACATAATCGTATTGGCGATGTTATTATCTGCGTTGCCCGGGAAATGAAACTGACATTCCATTTGCGGGTCAAATAACTGAACATGACCATAGTAGTACATCAGTTTGACAAAAATAATATTTATTTTTAACGGAATGATTCAACCCGGATGAAAAACCTGACAAAACCCTTTATCGCCGGTGTCATATTACTGATGCTGGTACCGCTGGTGACATTACTGACCGGCTGGCGCTGGCAGCCATCAGGTGATGATGACCTGCTGCGCGGCCTGTGGCACCTGACAGATACCGCGGCATATCCGCTGGCCATTATCGTATCACTCATTTTTTGTATTCTGTTTGTCCGTTTGTTTCGCGGCAGCAGAAAGCAGGCACTGCGTGCAGCAGCACTGATCCTGGTGGTGGTGGCTGCCGGACAGGGTATCAAAGTGGCGATGAAAAACACCATTAAAGAGCCGCGCCCGTATGTGGTCTGGCTGACACAGCAACATATTGTGTCAGAAAAAGGGTTCTATGACCTTTCCCGGAAAGCACGGGCACAACTGCTGGAAAATACCGTGAAAAATCATTATCAGGTGCCCGGCTGGCTGCTGAAACACTGGAAAAGTGAAACCGGTTATGCGTTTCCATCCGGTCATGCACTGTTTGCCAGTGCGTGGGCGCTGATACTCTTTGTGTTTTTTACCGCACAGGGCCGCCGCGGGCTGGCGGGCGTGATTCTGCTGTGGGGCATTCTGGCGGAATACAGCCGCCTGGCGCTGGGGATGCACTGGCCGTCAGATATCATTATGTCTGTGATTATTAACGCAATCCTGGCCGGAATATTCTTTATCTGGCTTAACAGACAGAAGGAAAATGGTGTGCAACCGCCGCCGCTGACCTGAAATCATGTTATTATAAGGCGCGTGAAACCCGTTGCCGGTATTCTGTGCGGATACCGGCAAAAAAGCGGAAAAAACTCGGGAACACAACAAATTACTTTCATTCTCCCCGGGGTAAATGGTAACTTAAGGGGTTAGTGCGTCTGCAAGAAGCAGGCGCGGAATGCAAGCCTGATAATAGGAACGCCGGTGAAATATTTTCTGATTTTTATCCTTGTACTGGTGGTTTTCATCATTTCGGTGACACTGGGCGCAAATAACGATCAGGTAGTCACATTTAATTATCTGATTGCGCAGGGACAGTATTCTGTATCCACCTTGCTGGCCGTACTGTTCGGTATCGGTTTTGTGCTGGGCTGGATTGTCTGCGGTCTGTTTTATTTACGTCTGCGGTTGTCGCTGGCCCGTGCCCGGCACCGGATCAAACGTCTGGAAGCTGACCAGACGGTGCAGTCTTCCGGTTCGGTTGCACTGCGGGACACCACTAAGGAATAAGCATTATGCTTGAGCTGTTGTTTCTTCTGTTGCCCATTGCTGCCGCATACGGCTGGTATATGGGGCGGCGCAGCGCGCAGCAGAATCAACAACAACATGCTGACCGCCTGTCACGCGACTATGTGGCAGGCGTAAACTTTTTGCTGTCCGATCAGCAGGATAAAGCGGTTGATTTGTTCCTCGACATGCTGAAAGAAGACAGCTCTGCATTTGAAGCTCACCTGACACTCGGCAACCTGTTCCGTTCGCGCGGCGAAGTGGAACGTGCCATCCGCATCCATCAGTCGCTGATGGAAAGCGCCTCTCTCTCCTATGACCAGCGTCTCCTCGCCACACAACAGCTGGGCCGCGATTATGTGGCCGCCGGGGTCTATGACCGGGCGGAAGTCCTGTTTTTACAGCTGATTGATGAGGCGGATTTCAGACAAAGTGCACTCCAGTCGCTGTTATCGATCTATCAGTCCACCAGTGACTGGAGCAAAGCTATCGATATCGGTGAAAAGCTGCTGAAACAGGGTGATAGCGGGCAGCGGGAGAATATCGCTAATTTCTATTGTGAGCTGGCATTGCAGGCGCTGGGCAGCGATAACACTGACGGGGCATTTGCGTATCTTGCCAAAGCGGCGGGGGCGGATAAAAACTGTGCCCGGGTGTCGATTATGCAGGGGCGCATTCATATTGAACGGGCGGAATACAGCAAAGCCGTTACCGTGCTCAAGCGGGTGTTTGAGCAGGATAAAGAAATGGTCAGTGAAACACTGCCAATGCTGGAAACCTGCTACACGCACCTTGATCAGCCGGCAGAATGGGCAGAATACCTGCTGCACTGTTCGGATGAAAATATTGGCGCTATTGCCGAACTCTATCTTGCGGATATTATTGAACAGCAGGAAGGGCCGGAAATGGCGATCACCTATGTTAACCGCCAGTTGCAGCGCCATCCGACCATGCGTCTGTTCTGCCGTCTGATGGAATATTATCTGTCAGAGGCGGAGGAAGGGCGTGCCAAAGAGAGTCTCGGCCTGCTGCGTAACATGGTCGGCGAACAAATCCGGACAAAACCGGATTACCGCTGCGGCAAATGCGGATTTACATCACACGCCCTGTACTGGCACTGCCCGTCCTGCCGGTCATGGGATACTATCAAGCCTATCAGAGGGCTGGACGGACAATGACAACGTCACATTTACCCGTAATTATTTACCCGTATTAATTCACCAACCACAGGTAATACATTCATGACATCTCTTTCTTCGCATACAGGCCGTGCAGATATCGCATCGCCTGTTATTGTTGCGCTCGATTACGACAACCCGGATGACGCGCTGGCTTTTGCCGACCGTATCGATCCGGCACAGTGCCGTCTGAAAGTCGGTAAAGAGCTGTTTACCTTCTGCGGGCCGGAATGTGTCCGCGCACTGCAGCAGCGCGGGTTTGAGGTCTTTCTTGACCTGAAATTCCATGATATTCCGAATACCGCGGCGCATGCGGTTCGGGCAGCGGCTGAGCTGGGTGTGTGGATGGTTAACGTCCATGCGGCAGGCGGCGAACGTATGATGACAGCAGCGAAAGAGATTCTGCTGCCGTACGGTAACGATGCGCCGCTGCTGATCGCGGTAACTGTGCTGACCAGCATGGAGCAATCCGACCTGGCCGGAACCGGTATTGATGCCACACCGGCAGAGCACGCGCTGCGTCTGGCAAAATTAACACAGAACTGCGGGCTGGATGGTGTGGTCTGTTCTGCTCATGAAGCGAAACTGATGAAAGAGACCCTGGGCCGGGAATTTAAACTGGTCACGCCGGGGATCCGCCCTGAAGGCAGTGATGCCGGTGACCAGCGGCGTATCATGACACCACCGCAGGCAGTCAGTGCCGGGGTGGATTACATGGTTATCGGGCGGCCAATCACCCGCAGTGATAACCCGCAGGCGGCATTACAGGCGATTAATGCTTCAGTGGGAGTATTATAAGATGGACAATAATTCACGCCTGGTTTATTCCACAGATGCCGGCCGTATTGATGAGCCGGAAGTCAAAGCGGAACGCCCGAAAGGTGACGGTATTGTCCGTATTCAGCGTCAGACCAGCGGCCGTAAAGGTAAGGGTGTGTGCCTGATCACCGGTATTGATTTGGATGATGCTGCACTGAGCAAGCTGGCGGCAGATCTGAAAAAACGCTGCGGCTGCGGCGGGGCGCTGAAAGATGGTGTAATTGAAATTCAGGGTGATAAACGCGATTTACTGAAGCAACTGCTGGAAGAGAAAGGCTTTAAAGTCAAACTGGCAGGCGGCTGACAGAGAGATAAGGCGTCCGTTGCGGACGCCTTTGTCACTGACCGGCCTCGTGGCCGATAATCCCGCCGACGGCAGCACCACCCACTGTACCCAGACCGGAACCATCCGTCAGGATCGCGCCGCTGATAGCACCTAACTCAGCACCAATTGCGGTATCTTTCTCCTGCTCTGACAGGTTCTTACAGCCGCTGAGTGCCAGCAGGCCACCAGCAACAAGCAATGCCGTTACTATTTTCTTCATCTCATTTCCCCGCTGAATGTCTGATTATCATCACTATAGCAATCACGTTACTAATTACTATCCTCATGATTTAAATAAAATTTAAATGCTGATAAAGGTATTAATGTCCGGGATTTAATGACAGGAACAGCGGCGGGTTCTGAGTGGCAGGAATAAAAAAAACCGCCGTTAATACAAAACGGCGGTTCTTATCAGTCAGTGATTCCGGATCAGAGCGGGCGGGCCAGAATACTGCGGGTTTCCATCTTAACTTCCTCAATTTTCACCGGAATGATGTCATTGAGGCGGTAACGTACTTCACCTTTAATCAGCACTGAGCCGGTTTCCTGGCTGCACTGGAGCTCATCTTTGACCGGGTGAATAAAGGTGCCGGGGATAAAGGCGACCGCGCCGTTGTTTGTCAGACGGACACGCACGCCACCGCGGGTGATATCAATGATCTCAGCCGGGAACGGGGTATCTGTACCGGCATACGGCTGCAGATAACGGGCATATAACCAGTCACCGACATCACGCTCTGCCATACGGTTGGCACGGCGGCGCTCTGCCAGGTGCTCGGCCAGGGCTTCAGCTGGTTTTTCCGCAGACTGACCGGCGATAATCGCTTTCAGCAGACGGTGGTTCACAATATCGCTGTATTTACGAATAGGGGATGTCCAGGTTGCATAGCCATCCAGTCCCAGACCAAAGTGCGGGCCTTTTTCCATGCGGACTTCGGCAAAGGTCTGGAAGCGGCGGATACGGCTGTCGAGGAACTGTGTCGGCTGATTATCCAGTTCACGGCGCAGACGACAGAAACCGTCGAGAGTCAGTAATTCTTCAGCGCTGAAGTTAATACCGTTTTCGGCGAGCAGGGCAACGGCCTGACTGATGGTCAGCGGATCCAGCCCGGTGTGCACGTTATAGACACCAAAGCCGAGTTTTTTATCCAGCACTTGTGCGGCACAGATATTGGCGGTGATCATCGCTTCTTCCACAATGCGGTTGGCACTGCGGCGCTGTTCAGCCACGATATCCGTCACTACGCCGTTTTCATCAAGGATAAAGCGGTAATCAGGACGATCTTTAAAGACCAGCGCATGAGTTTCACGCCAGTGATGGCGGCGCTGATACATATCCTGCAACAGGGAAATCTGACGGCGGATAGTTTCATCCGGCGTCACGCGGTCAGCCACACCTTCCAGCAGGTCGGAAACATCGTCGTAAGCCAGCTTGGCTTTGGATTCAACCCAGGCGGCGAAGAATACGGCATCATCAGACAGAGAGCCATCCTCATTAACGGAGACCTGACACACCAGTGCCGGGCGGCGCACATGCGGATGCAGCGAGCACAGGTCATCAGACAGGTTACGCGGCAGCATCGGGATATTAAAGCCCGGCAGATAGTTGGTAAATGCGCGTTTATGGGCAATAGCGTCCAGCTCGCTGCCGGCCGGGATGTAGCTGGTCGGGTCCGCAATCGCGATAGTCAGCTGAAGCTGATTGTTATCACCGGTAGTGATGTAAAGTGCATCATCCATATCTTCGGTGGATGCGCTGTCGATAGTGACAAAATCCAGATGGGTCAGATCAGTACGCGGCAGATTATCATCCGCCATGGTTACCTCAACCGGCTCCGGCTCTTTCAGTGCGTGCTGGTGGCGGGTCAGTGTCACCCACCACGGCGCGTAATGGTCGTCCGCATCGGTGATAAAGCCGGTGATTTCCGCGTGGAAGCTGCGATCACCTTTCAGCGGGTGGCGGCGCATTTCCGCAACTGCCCAGTCACCCTGACGAAACTCATGATCAACGCCTTTTGCCGGACGGCAGGGAATGGAATCTTTTAACAGCGGATGATCAGGAATGATCCAGAGACGGTCATCATTTTCCTTGCGCTGCACACGGCCGACAAACCGGTCCAGAAACGGGGTGATCAGCGCTTCAGGCTCAGCCACATCTTTATTATTCACCGTGTGAATAGCTGCGGTGACGCGGTCGCCGTGCATGACTTTTTTCATCTGCGGCGGCGGAATAAAATAGGATTTTTGTCCGTCAACTTCCAGGAAACCGTAGCCTTTATCGGTACTTTTTACGATCCCTTCGACACGCAATGTTTTATCGTGGAGCTGTTGTTTTAGCTGAGCTAACAGCGGGTTATCTTGAAACATAGGTTCCCGTACTGGTTGGGTGAGCAAATTTATGGTTATTTTTACGCGAATTTACGCTGCCCGCAAGCACAGAGGGCAATTTCTGTTTAAAGCGCAGCAGATTAATCTTCCGGATACACTTTTTCGCTGAATTCACACAAATCCTCAATGATGCATGAACCGCAGCGGGGTTTGCGGGCAACACAGGTATAACGCCCGTGCAGTATAAACCAATGGTGGCAGTCGACTTTAAATTCTGCCGGAACAACCCGCAATAATTTTTGTTCCACCTCATCCACATTTTTACCGGGGGCAAATTTTGTGCGGTTACAGACACGGAAAATATGGGTATCAACAGCAATGGTCGGCCAGCCGAACGCAGTATTGAGCACCACATTGGCAGTTTTGCGCCCCACACCCGGCAGCGCCTCAAGAGCAGCTCTGTCTTCCGGCACTTCGCCGTTATGCAGCTCAACCAGCATCCGGCAGGTTTTAATCACATTTTCTGCTTTGGTATTAAATAACCCGATGGTTTTAATATAGGATTTCACACCGTCCACACCCAGATCCAGAATGGCCTGCGGCGTATTGGCAACGGCATACAGCGGACGGGTGGCTTTATTGACACTGACATCTGTCGCCTGGGCGGATAATAAGACGGAGATCAGTAATTCAAACGGAGAATCAAACAGCAGTTCAGTGGTGGGTTGCGGGTTGTTGTCCCGCAGGCGGGTCAGGATTTCAATACGTTTTTCTTTATTCATAACGACATTGGCTCATTCATGATAAAAGCAGCCTCCCGGAGAGGAGCCTGCTTAATTATACAGTTATTTGACCAGATGGCTTCCGCATCCTTTTTCAGTTTCATATTGCGGAGCGGCAGGTGCATTTTTGCGTTTTTTCATTTTCTCATCAATAAGATACTTGCCTGCCAGCATTAAGCCAAGCCCGATAAAGGCACCCGGTGGCAGCATAGCCAGCAGGAACGGGGTGTCAAGATGCAGCACATCGACGCGCAGCACTTTGGCCCAGTCACCGAGCAGCAGATCCGCACCGTCAAACAGAGTGCCGTTACCGAGAATTTCACGCATGGCACCGAGCACAAACAGCGCGGCGGTCGCACCGAGCCCCATAGCCAGGCCGTCAATCGCAGAAGGGTAAACGGCATTTTTGGCAGCAAACGCTTCGGCACGGCCGATGACAATACAGTTGGTCACAATCAGCGGGATGAAGATACCGAGCGACTGATATAAGCCGAAAGCATAGGCGTTAATCAGTAACTGAACCGCAGTCACGACGGAGGCAATCAGCATCACATAAATAGGAATGCGGATTTCTGACGGGATCCAGCGGCGCAGTGCGGAAACCGCCACGTTAGTACAAATCAGCACCAGGGTGGTGGCCAGTCCCAGACCCAGCGCATTGGTGACCGTGGAGGAAACCGCCAGCAGCGGACACAGCCCCAGTACCTGAACCAGGGCAGAGTTGTTTTTCCATAATCCGTCGGCGAATAACTCTTTAATCTGACTCATTATTCTGCTCCGCATTGAGGTAAGGTGTTCAGCAACGGCGGCAGTGTCTGCATATAATCCGCTGTTGCACGGACAGCATTGACGACTGCGCGCGGCGTGATGGTGGCACCGGTGAACTGATCAAAATCCCCGCCGTCTTTTTTCACTGCCCAGTGCGGGTCATCAGCGGATTCAATGTGTTTGCCGCTCAGAGAGGTGATCCAGTCGGAAATCCGGGTATCAATTTTATCACCCAGCCCCGGTGTCTCTTTGTGTTCGGTCACGCGGGAGCCGAGCACGGTACGGTTAAAATCAGCCGCAACCAGCAGCTGAATATTACCGGAATAGCCGTCCGGTGCGGTGGACTCCAGCACTGCGGCGACAGGTGTGCCGTCTTTGCGGGCAACATACAGCCGGTGCGGCAGTTCATTACCCAGGGCAGGATCGGTGACCAGATAACACTCTGCAATCACATCATTATTATAAACCGATTCCGGCAGGATTTCGGCAAACAGTGCCTTTTGCTGTGCGGCGGCCTGCTTATCAATTTCCGGTTTTGTCAGGGTGTAGACAAACCCGCTCAGCCCGGTGGTACCGGCGGCAAACAGGGCGAGGATCAGGCCGTAACGGCGTAATGTGGCAATCATTTATTCCCCCGTTTGTGCCCGTAAACACGCGGTTGTGTGTAGGTATCGATCAGCGGCACGGTGATATTGGCCAGCAGGACGGCAAATGCCACCGCATCCGGATAACCGCCGTAAACACGGATAATCCACAGCAGAAGGCCGATCAGTATCCCGTATATCAGGCGGCCGCGTGGTGTGGTGGAAGCGGTGACCGGGTCGGTAGCGATAAAGAATGCCCCGAGCATGGTGGCACCGGAAAACAGCTGTATAACCGGGGATGTAAAGTGTGATGAATCAATCAGGTATCCGATCACTGACAATACCGCGAGTGTTACCAGCATGGCGGCCGGGATCTGCCATGAAATCACTTTACGGTTAAGCAGAATACAGCCGCCGATCAGGTAACCGATATTCACCCACTGCCAGCCGATACCGGCGACAGAGCCCTGTAAAACGGGTTGTGTCAGGATTTCGGACATATCGCGGGTCAGCAGACCGGTTTTGAAACTGTCGAGCGGAGTCGCCTGGCTCATACCATCCGCTCCGGCGCGTAACTGCTCCAGTGTCTGGCCACCGTCTGATAACCCGGTGAAAATCACATGCAGACTGTCACTGAGCGAAACCGGGGTGATTTGCAGACTCTCCGGCGGCAGCCAACTGGTCATCTGTACCGGGAAGGAGATCAGCAGCACCACATAACCGACCATTGCCGGGTTAAACGGGTTTTGTCCGAGACCGCCATATATGTGCTTGGCAATAATCACGGCAAAGAATGTACCGATAACAATCATCCACCACGGCGCCAGCGGCGGAATACTGACAGCCAGCAGCACTGCAGTGACCAGCGCAGAGTTATCTTTCAGATACGGCATCACAGGCTGATTGCGCAGCCGGACAGCAATACTTTCGGTGACCAGCGCAGTGACAACTGCAATCAGAATCTGAAACAGGGTACCTGCGCCGAAAAACCAGAGCTGCGCGGCAATTCCCGGGATCATGGCAATCACCACCCACAGCATGATGGCGGAGGTGTTGTCACGGTTATGCGTAAACGGTGATCCCGCAATTTTCAGCCGGTGCGGGGCGTTTGAGGAAACGGGCCTAAATTTCATGCTTATTTCGCTTCATTAATCAGTGGTTTCTTCAGAATGTTGTGCAGCGGCCTGAGCGGCTTTTTTCGCTTTGGCGCGGGCAATCGCGGCAGCAACAGCAGCTTTGCGCGGATCTGTCTCTGCTTCCGCTGCCGGTTGAGCAGCTTCCGCCGGAGCTTCAGCAGTCTGAGCGGCTTTTTTCGCTTTAGCACGGGCAATGGCGGCAGCAACAGCGGCTTTGCGCGGATCTGTCTCTGCGTCTGCGGCTGGTTGAGCAGCTTCCGCCGGAGCTTCAGCAGTCTGAGCGGCTTTCTTCGCTTTGGCGCGGGCAATGGCGGCAGCAACAGCGGCTTTGCGCGGATCCGTTTCTGCGTCTGCGGCTGGTTGAGCAGCTTCCGCCGGAGCTTCGGCAGCCTGAGCGGCTTTCTTCGCTTTGGCGCGGGCAATGGCGGCAGCAACAGCAGCTTTGCGCGGATCTGTCTCTGCGTCTGCGGCTGGTTGAGCAGCTTCCGCCGGAGCTTCTGCGGCCTGAGCGGCTTTCTTCGCTTTGGCGCGGGCAATGGCGGCAGCAACAGCAGCTTTGCGCGGATCTGTGTCTGTTTCCGCTGCCGGTTGTGCAGCTTCCGCCGGAGCTTCGGCAGCCTGAGCGACTTTCTTCGCTTTGGCGCGGGCAAGGGCGGCAGCCACTGCGGCTTTACGCGGATCGGCGTCTGCTTCTGTCGCCGGTTGTGTTGTTTCAGCCGCGAGAGCCGCTTTTTCTGCCTGACGTGCGCGGGCCTGTGCTTTACGGACTTCGCGGGCAGCAATCACGGCGCTGTTATCCGGTAAAACGGACGGATTAACAGAAATCGTCATCCCTGCATTGCTGTCTTTGGCTTTCACGCGGGCAAGGGCGGCGCTGATAGCCGCACTGTCTTTCTCATCCACCTGAACAGCCGCGCTTTTATGGCGGGCTTCACGGGCTTCTTTTTCCCGTGCCATTCGTGCCTGTTTGGCTTCAAAGCGGATTTTGGCATCTGCGGCGCGTTGGGCTTCTTCGCGGATCTCAATGACCTGTGCTTTTTCCTGACGGTAATACTGCACCAGCGGAATATTGCTCGGGCAGACCCAGGCACAGGCACCGCATTCAATGCAGTCAAACAGATGGTGCTGTTCTGCTTTTTCGTGTTCATTACCTTTACTGAACCAGTAGAGCTGCTGCGGCAGTAATCCGGCCGGACAGGCATCCGCACAGTGACTGCAGCGGATACAGGCTTCTTCCGGTGCAGCTGGTTCCATCTCGTTCGTGGTTGGTGCAAGAATGCAGTTACAGATTTTTACTACCGGCACATCGAGATCCGGCAGTGTAAAGCCCATCAGCGGGCCGCCCATCACAACCATTTGTTCATGCTGAGGACGGAAACCGGCCTGTTGCAACAGGAAACGGACCGGCGTACCGAGTCGTGTCCAGAAGTTACCCGGTGATTCAACCGCTTCGCCGGTTACTGTTACCACGCGCTGGATCAGCGGTTCGCCGTCGGTAATGGCGCGCTTGATGGCAACCACAGTTCCGACGTTCTGCATCAGCACGCCGATATCAGAAGAGCGTCCGCCGGATGGTACTTCGCGGCCGGTGAGAATTTTGGTCAGCTGTTTGGCGCCGCCGGACGGGTACTTGGTCGGGATCACCCGCACGAAAATCTGTTTTTCCCCGGCAGTAACGTCACGCAGTGCGGCAATCGCCTCCGGTTTATTATCTTCAATGCCGATAAGCACCTGTTCCGGCTCAAGAAGGTGCATCAGAATACGGATACCGGTGAGAATTTCCCCGGCATGTTCCTGCATCAGACGGTCATCCGCCGTGATATAGGGCTCACATTCCGCCGCATTGATAATCAGAGTGCGGATAAGATCACCGCCGCCTTTCAGCTTGCTGGCGGTCGGGAAGCCTGCGCCGCCGAGACCGGCAATCCCGGCCTGATGAATGCGGTCAGTCAGCTCTGTTTTGGAAAGAGAGGTAAAATCCGTTGTTTTTTCCGCCGGGTACGGGGTATCCAGCCCGTCAGTCCGGATACGGATGCACGGCGCGGTCAGCCCGGACGGATGCGCGGTCACACAAGGCTCCACGGCAGTCACCGTGCCGGATGATGAGGCGTGCACCGGCAGGCTGCGGCCGGTTCCGCGTGTCAGCGGCTGACCTTTCAGGACATGGTCGCCGGGGCTGACCAGCACATCGCCTTCGTTCCCGATATGCTGCTGGAGCGGAATAATCAGTTCTTCCGGTACCGGGCACACCCGCATCGGTGTCCGGCTGGACTGTAATTTCATTTCCGGCGGATGAATGCCGCCGTCAAAATCCCATACCCGGTCTTTTTTCAGAAAGTTGAGCAAATTGAACATAAAACTTACGACGCCTCAATCTGAACAGGTTTGACAGGAGTACCGCCGGTATCCGCCGGAATATTTCTGACCGGAATGGTGTTTAAATCCCACTTCCAGTTACGCGGGGTGACGGCGACCGGGATCATCTCAATGCAATCTGTCGGGCAGGGTGCGACACACAAATCACACCCGGTGCAGAGATTTTCAACCACAGTGTGCATGGCGCGGGTGGCACCGATAATCGCATCCACCGGGCACGCCTGAATACATTTGGTGCAGCCGATGCACTGGTCTTCATGAATAAAGGCCACTTTACGCACCGGATTGAGTACGGACTCGTCACCGTCGAGCGGCTGCGGATCCACACCCAGCATATCCGCCAGTTTCAGCATCACCTGCTCGCCGCCGGGGGCACAGCGGTTTATTGCGCCGCCATTGGCAACAGATTCCGCATACGGGCGGCAGCCGGGAAAACCGCACTGGCCGCACTGACTCTGCGGCAGAATGTCATCAATTTTATCCACAATGGGATCTTCCTCCACTTTGAAGCGGCGGGAGGCGTAACCAAGTATCAGACCGAATGCCAGACCCAGCAGGCTGAGTACGGCAACGGCAATCCAAATCATTGTCATCAGAATTTCACCAGACCACTGAAGCCCATAAAGGCCAGAGACATCAGACCGGCCGTGACCAGCCCGACAGACGCCCCGCGGAAAGGCGCCGGCACATCTGCCGTTGCCAGCCGCTCACGGATAGCGGCAAACAGCACCATCACCAGGGAGAAACCGGCTGCCGCACCAAAGCCGTAAACGGCGGATTGCAGGAAATTATGCGACAGGTTTATGTTCAGCAGCGCCACACCGAGTACCGCACAGTTGGTGGTGATCAACGGCAGGAAGATCCCGAGCAGCCGGTAGAGCGCCGGGCTGGTTTTCCGCACCACCATTTCGGTGAACTGCACCACCACGGCGATCACCAGGATAAAGCTCAGTGTGCGCAGATAGAGAATATCCAGCGGGATCAGGATAAAGGTATCCATCAGCCACGAGCAGACGGAGGCGAGTGTCATCACAAATGTGGTGGCAAACCCCATGCCAATCGCGGTTTCCAGTTTTTTGGAGACCCCCATAAAGGGGCACAATCCTAAGAATTTGACGAGTACGAAGTTGTTAACCAGCACCGTCCCGACAAAAAGTAATAAGTAGTCAGCCATTACAATGCCCAAAGCGAGTCTTTAAAAACATACAAATAAAGCACATAAAAAACCGGGATCCCCGGTAAGCGGGGTGAATAATAGCAATCCCCGGGCATCCGGGGTTATCGGGATTGTGTGAAAGCGCGGATAACTGTGTGTATCAGAATGAAAAAGCGGCAAAACTGATGAAAACCGGGCACAGCATTTGCGTCACGGAATCAGTTAGTGGTACTTTTCAGGAGGATGACAGATTCTGAAAGCATGTTTTTATCCGTTAACATGACAATCCCCCGGAGGGAGTGATGACGAAAATACTGAAAGTGGGCCTGATCGGGTACGGTTTTGCCGGAAAAACATTCCATGCGCCGTTTATTGTCAATAATGCCAATATGGAACTGGCCAAAGTCGCGAGCAGTGATGCCGCCAAAGTGCATGCTGATTATCCGGATGTGCAGGTTGTCGCCACACCGGAAGATATTTTTGCTGACCCGGCCATTGACCTCGTCGTGATCCCGACCCCGAATGACACCCATTTCCCGCTGGCGCGGATGGCGCTGGCTGCGGGTAAACATGTGGTGGTGGATAAGCCCTTTACCCTGACATCGGAAGAGGCATTTACCCTGGCAAAACAGGCGGATGACGCCGGACTGGTGCTGTCTGTTTATCATAACCGCCGTTTTGACTCCGGGTATCTGACGCTCAAATCCCTGTTTGACAGTAAAAAACTCGGGGCTATCAAATATTTTGAAGTCCATTTTGACCGCTACCGCCCGCAGCCGCAAAAGCGCTGGCGCGAAGCTGCTGCATTAGGCAGTGGTATCTGGTATGACCTGGGTTCTCATCTGATTGACCAGGCACTGCAGTTTTTCGGCAAACCAACGGCGATCACTGCCGACCTGGGGATGATCCGTCCGGGTTCTGAGGCGGTGGATTATTTCCATGCGCAACTGCACTATCCGGATGTCAAAGTCGTGCTGCATGCCACCACGGTCGCGGCAGCGGAATCCCCGGTGTATATCGTTCACGGCATGAAAGGCAGCTATGTGAAGTACGGGCTGGATCCGCAGGAAAATGTACTGAAAGCAGGGCAGATGCCGGTCGGTGTCAACTGGGGTCATGACAGCCGCGACGGGGAACTGAGCTTATCACCGGACGGTATTGAAGTGATCACAGAAACGTATCCGAACAAAGCCGGGCACTATGGCCGCTATTACGCGGAAGTGGCTGAGGCGATTATCAATAACGGCCCGACCCCGGTGACGGCGCAGGAAGGGGCGGAAATTATCCGTATTATAGAGGCCGGTATGGAATCGCATAAAACCGGACGGACTGTGACACTGTAACAAATAGTCATTACTTCTTATTGCAGACAAAAGTGAATAACGCATGACAAACTGGTGGCAGAAACTGCGGTTAGATCCGTTCCTGGTCATAATGATCACGGTTGTTATTTTGGCGTCACTCTTTCCGGCAACCGGCAGTGTGGCGACCGGATTCCGCTATCTGACCACCGCCGCGATTGCGTTATTGTTCTTCTTCCACGGCGCAAAACTCTCTCGGGAAGCGATTGTGACAGGGATGGGGCACTGGCGTCTGCATCTGATGGTGTTCTCCAGTACTTTTATCCTCTTCCCGCTGCTGGGGCTGGGTTTACAGTTCCTGGTACCGGAATGGATGTCTCCGACCATTTACATGGGTTTCTTATACTTATGTGCCTTACCGGCGACAGTACAATCGGCTATCGCCTTTACCTCTGTCGCGGGCGGAAATGTGGCGGCGGCGATTTGCAGTGCATCCGCCTCCAGTATCCTTGGTGTGTTCTTATCACCGGTCATTATCGGTTTTATGATGGAAACGCAGGGCGCGCATGAACTGGATACCCTGGGTGCTATCCGCTCTATTTTATTGCAGCTGATGCTGCCGTTTGTGGTCGGTCATTTTTCCCGTCCGCTGATTGGCAAGTGGGTGGATCGCAATAAAAAAATCATTAATAAAACAGATCGCACCTCTATTTTGCTGGTGGTGTATGTCGCTTTCAGCGAAGCGGTTGCCGAGGGGATCTGGCAGAAGATTGATGCAATGTCTATTCTGCAGATTGCGGTGGTGTCGTGCGGGTTGCTGGCGATTGTGCTGGTGATCAACGTGTACGGCTCACGGGCACTCGGCTTTAATAAGGCCGATGAAATTACCATTGTATTCTGTGGTTCGAAGAAAAGCCTGGCAAACGGCGTGCCGATGGCAAACGTTATGTTTCCGCCGGCCGTGGTGGGAATTCTGGTGCTGCCGCTGATGCTGTTTCATCAGATCCAGCTGATGGTGTGTGCGGTGATGGCGGCGCGCTATGCGCGGCAGGGGAAAGAACATTCACAGGAGTAATTATGAGCAGGGTTATGGCAGGATGCCTGATACTTCTTTTTGTCAGTTTCTTTGCCCGTGCGGATGTGCAGGCTCTGCCGGAACTGAAACGGGAACGGGTTATTGACAGCGCCGGTCTTCTGACCGGCTCTCAATTAACACAGCTTAACCGGCAACTCATTGAGTATGAACTGAGCCGCAATGACGGCAGCCAGTTCGTGGTGTTTATTGTGCCGTCAACCGGCGGAGAAAGTATTGAGACATTTGCGCACCGTGCGTTTAATACATGGAAGATCGGCCGCAAAGGTCAGAATAACGGACTGTTGCTGGTCGTGGCGGTGAATGACCGTAATTTGCGTTTTGAGGTCGGCTATGGACTGGAAGGTATTCTGCCGGATGTCTCCGCAGGCCGTATTATCCGTCAGCGTATCACCCCTGAATTTAAAAAAGGCCATTATTTTACCGGAATTGAAGCGGGTGTGACCGATGCCATTGATATTATCAGCGGAAATGAACCGGAATATATCAAATCAGAGACATCCGGAACAGAAGCATTAAAACTCAAACGACTGACGATTATTTATCTTCTGACCTTTATTACGGTGTATCTCTGGTCATTATTTATTGGTTCTCCCCGCCGTAAGAAAAGGATAGAAAAGCAGGTTCTTAACGATATTGAATATCTGAGAGAAGAATACGCGAAATCCAAAAACAAGAAAAAACGTCAGCCTGAACGGATAATCCGCCTTGCGCAGAAACGCCTGACGGCATTTTTGCAGTATAAGTATATTTATCCGACACCGCTCGGCCATACTGTGAACGTATTATTTTATTCAGTTCTGATTTTTATAATGACACGGGTTCTGATAGACGGAGATCCTGATCCTGATGCGTTGTTCATCAGTATAATGATGCTCATTTTTCTTAATGTATTTGGCTCACTATTTATTTGTTATTTGTTATTTGTTATATACATTAATTCCGGAATATCTTACTCAGGAAGCGGAAATACGGAAATTAACCGGTGTCATAGCAGGTACAGGAGGCGGGTATTCATCCGGTTCTGATAGTGGCAGTTACAGCAGCAGTTCCGGCGGTAGTTCCGGAAGCAGCGGATCGTCCGGTGGCGGAGGCGGCAGCAGTGGTGGTGGCGGTGCTTCCGGGAGCTGGTAAAAGACATAAAAAAGCCGTGACAAAGAATGCCACGGCTTTTTTTTACCGGAATGGCGCTTACTGGCCGCGTTTTGCTGCCATTTCTCTCAGTGCCGCTTTTTCCTCTGCGGATAAAAAGGCTATTTCCAGCCCGTTAATCTGAGCCTGTTCAATTTCTGCCTGTGTCAGACCGGCTGCCGGGGCAGCAACATTGTATTCATGGGCAATCTCAATACCCTCAACCGCCGGGTCATCCGTGTTGATGGTAGCGGCAATGCCGTGTGCCAGGAACTGTTTCAGCGGATGCGCGGCCAGTGACGGCACGGTGCTGGTCTGAATATTCGAGGTCAGGCAGGATTCCATACCGATGCGGTGCTCTGCCAGGTAATCCATCAGCGCCGGGTCTTCAATCGCCATCACACCGTGACCGATGCGCTGTGCACCCAGGTTGCGGATAGCCTGCCAGATACTGGCGGCGCCGGCGGCTTCTCCGGCATGGGCGGTGATGGCCCAGTTGACGTCACGGGCTTTGCGGAAATGATCGGTGAATAAATCGCCCGGATAACCGGATTCATCACCGGCAATATCCAGTGCCACAATCCGCTCATGGTGAGCGAGCAGGGCATTCAGCTCTTCATGACAGGCATCTGTACCGAATGTCCGGCTCAGAATACCAATCATATTAATCCGTACCGGGCTGTTGCGGACTTCGGACGCCACACCATCCAGTACCGCTTCCACCACGCCTTCAACGGGCAGATGGTGTTTCATCGCCATATAGTAAGGGGAAAAGCGAAGTTCGGCGTAATCCAGCCCGGCACTGACGGCATCCTGCACGTTTTCAGCGGCCACACGGCGGCAGGCATCGAGGTCTGCCAGCACGGAAACACCCCAGTCCAGCTTACTCAGAAACTGCACCAGATCCGGTTCATTGCTCATCACCTGCACATGCGGGCGCAGGGTTTCAGTCTCATAAGCGGGCAGCGGCAAATTGTGCTGACGGGCCAGATCCAGAATGGTGGACAGGCGGATATTACCATCGAGATGGCGGTGCAGGTCGGTCAGGGGAAGTGAGCGGTTAATCATTGTGGTATTCCTCAGATGATAAAAAGCCAGTCTGACGACTGGCTTTTGTCTGATCAACAGATAATAACAGTGTGAAATTACTGAGCAGCAGGAGCCGCAACGTCAGCAGCCGGTTCTTCACCGATAGTCACGTCTTCAGTAACATCACCGTTAGGATCCATTTCGATTGCTTCTTCCTCGTAACCTTCGTCGTCACCGCTGTTGTCGCTCAGTGCACCGTACTGGTCATATTTTTCCAGGAATTCAGCAACGGTGAATTTTTTACCGTTGAAATCGATGTTGTTGTTGCTGTATTTCAGATCCATGGTGATCGCTTTATCGGTCACTTTCACGATTTCCATCATGGCACCCATGCTGGCCATCTGAGCAACACCCTGTTCACCCTGTTCTTTGGCTTCTTTCGCGCCCATACCCTGTGACTGCATGGCAACTGCAACGAAATCAGTCAGCATCGGTTTGGACAGATCCATATTGAACCCGAACTCTTTCACCAGAACCGGCAGAACTTTCTCAAAGCTGCCTGCGTGTTCCAGTGCTTTAAAGCTCTCTTCGTTCAGTGCGTTGAAGGTCACGTTCAGGTTAACTTTTGACTCACCGCCGCTGTTTTTCCAGCTCAGAGGTGCGATAGCGAAGGACGGGCTGTACTTGAACAGACCCAGTGCATTGGATTTCATTTTCTCATCCAGTGCTTCCATTTTCGCATCGTCGAAATCTTCGGTGTACATAGACTCAGACAGTTTGGTGTACTCTTCAACAGATGCCATCAGCGTATTCGCGGAAGTGGCATCCAGATCTTTCAGAGAACCTTTCAGGCTGATAGCGCCGAGATCGATATCACGGTAGCTCAGTGAACCCAGGCTGTAATCAACATCTGCAGTCAGTTTGTTATCTTTACTGCCGGAGGTGCCGTTCAGTTTCAGATCTTTCAGAGAAACGGTATCGCTGTAATTAACAACCGCTAACTCTTTCAGGCTCAGATTCTGGTCACCCAGGTAGAAGTAGCTGTCACCGGATTTGGCAACATCGCTGTCAAATGACAGGCCTTTCATCACGATACTTTCGCGATCGCCTTTACGGTAAGTCAGTTCATTGCTGCTGCCTTTACCTTTGACGTTTTTGAATTCTTTGTCGAATTTAACGTTCAGATCAGCACCGGAGAATGCCAGCTCTTCACCGTCTTTCTTATAGTTGATTTTGCTGACAGCAAGATCAATATCGAAACTCTGGTCGTAGCTGATACGGGTATCCGTTGCAACCGGGGATTTACCGCCGGTGATTTCGAAGGCTTGTTTGGTGATGTCATTGTTTTCCAGCTCAGAGTGGATAGCAGCCATATTTGGCGAGAACACCATACTCTTAAGCTGAGATAACGGGAACGGACCGTGATCGATAGTATTGAGGATCACAAGTTCTTCGCCGGAGGTATCACCGCTTTTTTTCGTTTCTTTGATGATCAGTTTGACATCAGAGCTGAAAATACCGCGTGAAAAATCTTTGGCGGTCAGCGTGACAGGTGCATCAGGGTAGTTGTCCTTGATTGCTTTATTCGCTTTGGCGATATACTCATCAAGGTTTGCTTCAATTTTCTTACCTGTCTGCCATGAAGCTACACCCCATGCGGCGCCTAATGCGACAATAACGCCAACAGCAACTAACGACTTTTTCATAGATCAATCCATCCTTTATATGCGATTTATTTTGCAGGTTTTCGCACGGTATCAAAATTAACGGGCAGTTCAATGGCGGACTGCCCGGAGAAAATTAGAGAAGTTACTTACACAGCATTATAAACGCGGGCAATGATTCCTTCACCATCTATTTTAAACTTTCTTTCTATAGCAGAAAGAAAAACAGATTCACCTGAGATAACTCTTAATTGTTCTGTTTCTGTAGTGATAACTGCATGACCTTCCACACAAAAAAGAATATTAGCACTGTTATTCTCAAGAATCATTTCCTGATTATGCAATTTCATCACCGAAAAAGAAAAATCAGCAACCGGAATCGGGAAAATTTCAGTGTTGTTAATATGTTCCGGCTGCATAAATAAACTTTTTGCGTGTTTCGGTACAAAATCAAGGTTATTCAGCAATTCACCGACATCAATATGTTTTTGTGTCAGACCTGCGCGTAACACATTATCCGAGTTAGCCATGACTTCCAGCGCAGTTCCTTCAAGATACGCATGGGGTGTGCGGGCATACAGGAACATTGCCTCTCCGGGTTTTAATTCAACAACATTGAGCAGCAGCGGGGTGAAAAGGCCGTTATCGTCAGGATAAAACTCTGTCATCTTACGGATGGTATCCCACGGTTCACCCTGACGGCTGTTCAGTGCGGATTTCAGTACAGCGACAGCCCGTTCTTTGGTGTCCCCGCTCATGGAGAGCAGACGGGTAAACAGAACGGACAGGTGCTCCTCTGACGGCGAGGCAATAAAACGTTCAATGGCAGGATGTGCCGGAGCGACCTCACTGAGCAGTCCGGCAATGTCGGCCAGCGGACGGAATGCATTCATTGCGCGGAACGGGGTGAGGGCATAAACCAGCTCCGGCTTATGGTTATCATCCTTATAATTACGAACCGGTGAATCCAGCGGGATCCCGGCGTTGTTTTCGCGGGCAAATCCTTCCTCTGCAGCGGCTTTATCCGGATGAACCTGTACCGACAGCGGCTGAGCGGCACTCAGCACTTTAAACAGAAACGGCAGCCGGCGAAAACGGCGGTTAATTTCATCCCCGAGCGCGGACTGCGGGTCACCGGCAATAAAATCATATAAAGAGCAGGTGTTGCCGCGGGTGTCTGTCACCACCGAACTGGCTTTCGGATGGGCGCCCATCCATAATTCGGCCATCGGCTGCTTGTCAGGGTTCGGGTAACCGTACATTTCTGTCATCGCGGTATGGCTTCCCCAATCATAGAATTGCACCTGATTCTGCATTTTTAACATAGCAACGCTCTCTTTTTAAACAGTTAACAATAAGATAGTAACAATAAAGCAATAACTCCGCCCGGATCGCATAATCGGAAATGAAAGTATGGCAAGATAGGCCCGTTTTCAGAGTCTATCTGTAACTTTCGGGATTTTAAATCCATTTTATTTTGTGTGCTAAGGAGAGACTAATGGCAGCCACGCGTATTGAAAAAGACTCAATGGGCCCTATCGATGTTCCTGCGGACAAATTATGGGGCGCTCAGACCCAGCGCTCTCTGGAGCATTTCCGTATTTCAGTTGAAAAAATGCCTGCGGATCTGATTGCTGCGCTGGCCATTACAAAAAAAGCAGCGGCAGCTGTCAACTGTGATCTGGGACTGCTGGCGAAAGAGCGGGCAGATGCGGTGATCGCCGCAGCGGATGAAGTGCTTGCCGGTAAACATCCGGAAGAGTTTCCGCTGGCAATCTGGCAGACCGGCTCCGGCACACAGAGTAATATGAATATGAATGAGGTGCTGGCAAACCGTGCCAGTGAAATCCTCGGCGGGAAGCGCGGCGGCGAACGTATTGTTCATCCGAATGATGATGTGAACAAAAGCCAGAGCTCTAACGACGTGTTCCCGACAGCGATGCATGTCGCTGCAGTGATTGCGGTCAGCACACAGCTGATCCCTGAGCTGAAATCCCTGCACAGTGTTCTGGCCGCGAAAGCGGAAGCTTACCGTGATATCGTGAAAATCGGCCGTACCCACTTACAGGATGCGACACCGCTGACACTGGGCCAGGAGATTTCCGGCTGGGCGGCAATGCTGCAATATAACCTGAAACATCTGGAAAACAGCCTGCCGCATCTGAGTGAGCTTGCACTGGGGGGCACTGCGGTCGGTACCGGTCTCAATACTCATCCGGAATATGCTGTTCGCGTGGCGAAGAAAATTGCTGAACTCTCCGGTCAGCCGTTTGTGACGGCACCGAATAAATTTGAGGCGCTGGCTACCTGTGATGCACTGGTTCATGCCCATGGCGCACTGAAAGGGCTGGCAGCCTCACTGATGAAAATTGCCAATGATGTCCGCTGGCTGGCATCCGGTCCGCGTTGCGGCATCGGTGAAATTGCCATTCCGGAAAACGAACCGGGCAGTTCTATCATGCCGGGTAAAGTGAACCCGACACAATGTGAAGCCATGACGATGCTGTGTGCTCAGGTAATGGGTAATGATGTGGCGGTTAATATCGGCGGGGCATCGGGTAATTTTGAACTGAACGTGTTCCGTCCGATGGTGATCCACAACTTCCTGCAATCTGTCCGCCTGCTGGCTGATGGTATGCGCAGTTTTAATGAGCACTGTGCGGTCGGAATCGAACCGAACCGCGAGCGGATCAGCCAACTGCTGAATGAATCACTGATGCTGGTTACGGCGCTGAATACGCACATCGGTTACGACAAAGCCGCTGAAATTGCGAAAAAGGCCCATAAAGAAGGTCTGACCCTGAAAGCCTCTGCCATGAAGTTAGGTTATCTGACAGAAGCTGAGTTTGATGCATGGGTACGTCCGGAAGATATGGTCGGCAGCATGAAGTAATCCGCAGTCAGGAATCGTGATAACGGAGTCGCTGATGGCTCCGTTTTTACATTACTTCCATATATACATACAGTCGTGATATCACCGGAATTAATTTCTTTGCTTTCGGTCTGTGACGGATTTTGATGTTTTCCGTATCATAATCCGGTAGTACGCCTGTTACCGGTTTTTCCTCATTCTCATCACAAAATACAATCAGCGGCGATGCACAGGCATACTGCACCTGCTTTTGCGCTTCGCTGTACCAGACTCTGGCGATTGGCTGTACTTTTACCGGTCGTTTGATTTTGAGTATGGCGTCTTCCGGCACCTGTTTTAAGGCGGAAATCTCTTTCGCCAGATAAACCTGCCGTTCTTCACGCGTCAGAGACTGAATGGCGCGCGGGTTCTGATATTGTTCTTCCAACTGAGATAACAATGTATCGCGATCCACCTTCTGAATAATATGTTTATTGGCCCAGCCAAACCGGACTGAGGAAGGGGAGGTGACTGACTGGATCTGCCGGTAGGCATTGAGTGTAATCAATCCTTTTATCTGATTGTGTACGAATTCAAAACGCTGTGTTTTGTCCACACCGGAGGTTTCTGTCACGATTGAGGCCAGTTGCTGTTTCAGCCTGTTAACCTCATTAAGCTGTTGCTGCATTATTTTTCGTTGTGCAGGGGAGAGTGTAATGAGCAGTACACCAGGCAACCGGATGGCAGATTTGCTGCTGATTTCCTGATCATTATCGAAGATAAACAAACGTTGATAGTGGGACAGCGCCAGGGAAACAGCATCTTCGCCACTGACCGGAATGACAGAAATGGTGTTGACGGTGTTATTTTCCTCTCCTTTCAGTATCTCAGGAAGTTGGTAAACCTCAGCAGTCCGGGAAGGGTGCAGCCGGATAGCTTTGCATAATGTATTCAGTGCCGATTCCAGCTGATTAAAGCAGTCGGTGAGAGAAATCATTGCATCGTATCGCATATATCGCCATTTTAGTTACAACATACAAAAGTGTTTTTATCATATTAACTCAGCATCGTGCCTTGTACAAATACATTTTGTCTGGCACGAGGGGAGGGACTGAAGTGTCAGTTTTCACCGTTAACCCACAGCATCGTGGGTTAACGGCAAAGTTTGTGGGTGTATATCAACGTCGCATTATCCCTTTACGGTTAATGTGCGTAAAAATGATTGCTCATCATTAGTATGGGATAATAATATACGGCTGTATTTTTATATTTTGCTGCAATAAGCCTTAGTCTTTGGGCAGTTATCATAAACAGAGTGGATTTCTGCTGGTTCCCAAAGGTCTGGTGGTGTTTCATCTGCATTATGTTTTGGAAAACAGCTGTGAATCATAAGTGAGCTACTTAAAATAAGTGTCAGCATAAAGACTCCTTAACATGATTCATAAAAGTAAGTTACTTGTGTATATCTGCCATCATTTAAGATCGATTTTTTTAATGGCCCCATATAACCGGGCAGTATTCCGGTGCAACAATATCACAAGACTCAAATGAATCCACTGATGAGAATAATAAGGTTCCGGTTAATAAAAGTGTCAGCATAGTTACCTCAGTTTATCAGGAATGAATATATTATCTGCTGGGTATCAGATTTCAGCAAAATGGATTGGACAGCGAGCAGGTATTTTCCCGGTATATTATCAATTCTTTTTCAGGTTGTGGTGACTGCGTTAGTTTCGGGTCTCCGGGAGGAAAGATATCATATGTAAACAGGGAAGTGCTCAGTATCAGTGTCAGCATATTAACCTCGCATGCGTCTTTTGTGGTGAATGAGAGTGTGTCTGGCCTGATAACATTAACGTAAATCCTGCCTGGTGGTAATTAACTGGATTAGGTATTTTTCTTGTAAGATATATAAATACGTGATTATTATTTTCGTTATTTTTATCAGATTTCTCAGCAGGTAATTAAAAAGCACCACCAATGAACTTTTCATTGGTGGTGCTAAAAATATAAATAAATCAATACAGGAAATTATAGATATGAAGATGCTAATACCATGGTGCTTGTTACGCAGTAAATATTTACTCCGTTATTTCTGTTAATCCGACAGGCGGCCAGATATCACAGGACTCAGGGTAATTAATATCACACTGATACAGATTGCTGAACACGAGTGTACTGCTCAATATAAGTGTTATCATAAAACCTCACCGGATCAAGAACATTTACTGTTGCGAAACATATGCAGATTACATATCTGTATGCTGACCGGCAATTAACCCGATGAGGTATTTTATATGACATAACTATTAATTACCTGACTGTATTAGTTATGTACTATGAGTGAGCGTGCTTATTCAGATACAGAGCAATCAGCACACCGGTTGCCAGCATAGCGGCAATAAACCAGCCGATGCCATTCCAGTGCCAGTAAGACCAGAAAACACCGCCCAGAGTACCGGCAATGCTGGAACCGCCGTAATAGCAAAACAGGTACAGTGAGGATGCCTGGGCTCTGGCGCGCCGGGCGCGGCGTCCGACCCAGCTGCTGGTGACGGAATGGGCGGCAAAAAATCCCGTCGTCAGTACCAGCATACCGATCAGAACTGCTGCCAGTGAACTACCGAGCGTAATGAGAATCCCGGTCAGCATTAATGTGACTGCACCAATCAGTACTCTGCCGTAGCCGTATTTCCGTGTCAGTGCGCCTGCTTTTGAGGCACTGTAAGTTCCTGACAGATAAACTATCGATAACATACCGACAACGGCCTGGCTGAAGTGATACGGCGGCTCCATCAGCCGGTAGCCGATATAGTTAAACAGGGTGACAAAGCTGCCCATAATGATAAAACCGATGGCAAACAGCCACGGCAGACCATCATCACGGCAGTGCAGGATCAGGTATTTCCACAAGCTTTTCGGTTTCAGTGAACTGGCTCTGAAATGGCGTGACGGCGGCAGTAACCGCCAGAACAGAAAAGCACCGAACAGAGAAAATGTTCCCAGTACCAGAACGGCAATCCGCCAACTGGCATAATCCGCAATAACGCCAGTGATCAGGCGTCCGCTCATCCCGCCGATAGAATTACCGCTGATATACAGCCCCATAGACAGGGCAACATAGCTGGGATGAATTTCCTCACTCAGATAGGTCATGGCCACGGCGGCGACGCCACTGAGAGATAATCCGACCAGGGAGCGGACAACCAGGATCCCCGCCCAGCTGGTGGTAAACGCACTGAGCAGGGTAAAGATTGCCGCGCATGTCAGGGATATCACCATAACATTTTTACGTCCGACCGCATCTGACAGCGGGCCGGTGATCAGCAGCCCGACGGCCATGAATCCGGTCGCCAGAGAAAGGGACAAACTGGCCTGCGCCGGTGATACCGAAAAATCGTCTGACAACAACGGCAGGATCGGCTGTACAAAATAGAGCAGAGCAAACGTCGCCAGACCGACCATAAAGAAAGAGAGAGTGACACGCAGATACAGTTTGTCGTCGCGCTGGATATAGTGCTGCTTTGCCTGATCATTCTGCACCGGTGAGGTCACACGGTTGTCAGTTATCAGTTTATTCTCGTCTGTCATACACTTATCTCAGCATTTGGTAATAATACCGAGCATAAAAAGATGCTGGTATTTTGTCTAATATATTAATACTCTTGTTTGATATGTTTTACGACCTAATGAGGGAATAATGATCGAATTCCGCCATCTGCGTTATTTCATTGCGGTCGCTGAAGAGCTGCATTTCGGACGGGCAGCGGAGCGTCTCAATATCTCCCAGCCTCCGCTCAGTCAGCAGATTCAGGCACTTGAAAACGCGATTCCGGCTAAATTACTGGCACGGAACAACCGGAATGTCAGTCTGACCCCAGCGGGCGAAATGTTTCTGCGTGAAGCTTACCAAATCCGTACTCAGGTCGAGGCAGCGGTTGAAAAAGCAGCCAGAATGGATCGCGGGGAACTGGGGGAAGTTTCTGTCGGCTTCACTTCCACAACCCCGTTTATGCGTCATATTACGGCGACATTCCGCCAGTACCGTGAAATATACCCGGATGTGGCTATCCACATGCATCAGATGAATACCAAACAGCAGATTAACCCGCTGCTGAGCGGCCGGATTGACTTCGGTGTAATGCGCAATACGCAACTGCCGGATAATCTGGTTCATGAACTGCTGTTTAAAGAACGATTTATGCTGGCGGTCTATGATGATCATCCGCTGATGAAATACCTCAAAACGGGCATTCCCCTGGAGATGCTCACTGGCGTACCATTGGTTTTCTTTGAGCGGGATGTGGGAACGGCGCTGTATGATGAGATTATCAATCTGCTGAAAAAAGCGGGTGTCACACCGGTTATCGCCCAGGAAGCAGGGGAAGCTATGACTATTCTGGGGCTGGTCTCTGCCGGGTTAGGTGTTTCACTGGTAACGGAATCTTTTACCCGTATGAAAGTGGATGGTGTCCGTTACATTCATTTAGCTGAAAATCAGGCATTTTCTGAGGTCTGGCTGGTGTATCATAAGCACAATACACTTTCTCCGGCCGGTCAGCGGCTGATTGAGATGCTGAAAAATAATGTGTTCCGCTGAGCGGGATCTGACTGTCAGGAGTTCGGATGTTCCGGCGATACCGGTTTTCTGTTATTACCGCATTTCTTTTTCTTTTATATACAAGCGCCGCGGGAGCAGGGGTATCGCTCAGCTATTTCTATCAGCCGGATGGCTCACGCAAAATTGCGCCTGACAATATTACTGCACTGACCGGGCAGTTTCTCGGCGTACCTTACCGCGCCGGTCAGCTGATTGGCTCTCCCGGATCACCGGAAATTCTGGTGGCTGACCTGAACGCGCTCGATTGTTTCACTTTTCTGGATTACACCGAAGCACTGAAACGCAGCCCGCAGCAGCAGAATTTCCGCAACAGACTGATGCACATCCGTTATAAAAACGGAGAGGTGAATTATTATCAGCGTCGTCATTTTTTGTCGGATTGGGTCAGCGGCCCGCAGCCTGTGGCTCAGGATATCACCCGGCAACTGTCGCCGGATTACCGGGTGACACACAAGATGCTGAATCAGAAAAAAAACGGCTCCCGTTATATCCCCGATATTCCGGTTACGGCACGGGATATCACCTGGCTGCCGGTTTCCGCACTGACACCCGCTGTGCTTTCACAATTGCAGACCGGTGATTATATCGGTATCTATTCTGACCGTCCCGGCCTGGATGTCTCGCATGCCGGAGTTATTATCCGTACCCCGGACGGGCTGTTTTTACGTAATGCCTCATCAAAACGGAATGAACAACGGGTCATTGATTCACCATTACGGACATATCTGCAAAATAAAACAGGAATTGTGGTTTATCGTTCGGCTTTTGCCCCCTGACTGTGAATCATTTCACAGTTTTGTGTGAAGCCACTTACTAAGCGCGTATTTATTCGGATAATTAACATCTTAGCATCATCTGCATAGGATTATTATTGGTGAAACCTTCAGCACAGCCCGGACATATTGACCATATAAAACAAACCAATATGGGGGTTGTGTACCGTTATATTGATCGTGAAGGCCCCATTTCCCGCATTTCACTCTCGAAAAAATCACAGCTGGCACCGGCGAGTATCACCAAAATCACCCGTGAGCTGATGGATGCGCATCTGGTCCGGGAAACTGAGTTTCCGGGATTAGGCTTTCGCGGCCGCCCGGCAGTGGGGCTGAAAACGGACTGTGACGGCTGGCATTTTTTATGTATCCGAATTAACCGGGGGGAACTGGTTTTTGCGCTGCGGGAACTGAGCGGAAAATTACTGGCCGAAGATATTATTGCATTTCCGGCGGATAGCCGGGATTTTGTCACCCTGTTTCTGGCACAGGTTGATGCCTTCTTTTCCCGTAATCACCGGATAACCGAGCGCCTGACTGCTATTGCCATCACCACCGATGCCATTGTTGACCCTGCAAACGGTATCATCCGCCATTCCCCGTACTATCAGCTGACCGATTTACCGGTAGCAGAGATTCTTTATCAGCATACCGGGATGCCGGTATTCCTCCAGCATGGTATTTCTGCCTGGTCTCTGGCGGAATATTTTTTTGGTGCGGCGAAAGAGTGCAGGAATATTATCCAACTGGTGATTGATGAAAATGTCGGTGCTGCCATTATTACCGACGGTGCATTGCTGCATGCCGGCAGTCACAGCACGGCAGAAATCGGTCACACACAGATAAACCCGCAGGGTAAACCCTGTTACTGCGGTAATCACGGCTGTCTGGAAACTGAAATTGGTCTGCATCATGTATTGGAAATGGCCGCTCAGTTCCTGGCCGTTCCGGAGGGGCAACCGCTGACCGCTGAAATGCTGTGCCGCGCGGCACTGGACGGTAATCCCGCCGCCCGTGAGCTGATAGAGCAGGTGGGGCAGCATATCGGGGATATTGCCGCCGTGATGGTCAATATCTTTAATCCGGAGATTATCCTGATTGGCTCACCATTAAACCCGGCATCCTCTGTTTTGTTTCCCGCCATCGGCGCCCGGATTACGCAGCGCGCCTTGCCGGCATTCAGCCGGGAGCTGACAATGACTTCATGCGAATTTACTAATTGCGGTACATTACCCGGCGCGGCGTTAATCAAAGAGGCACTGTATAACGGCTCACTTCTTATCAGACTGATGGATGGTTAAATAATTCTGTAGTGTCTATCTTTGACATAAAACAAATAAATGACAGGGATTTGTTCATGAAAACAGGATTTTCGCAAAAAATTGCGCTGGCGCAAGCCTGATATAAACCGGATGTCTTACACTGCTTCCGTTATCAATTTTGATACGCACCTCTTGATATAACGGAAAAACATCTATGTTAAGGCGCTTGTTTATAACCGGCACAGATACGAATATCGGCAAAACTGTTGCGACGCGGGCTTTAATGCAAGCCATCAACCGCCTGGGTAAATCTGTCGTTGGCTATAAACCAATCGCGACAGAATACCACGACACACTTAACGGCAAACGTAACCGTGATGCGATGATCCTGCATGATTCATCATCAGTTGATGTTTCTTATCAGGATATCAACCCGGTCATGCTGGAAAGTAATTACGGTCAGACGACCACCGACGTTCAGTTTCCTGCATTATCGCAGGGTCTGGAAAAATTAAGTCATCTGGCGGATCAGGTCGTGGTGGAAGGGAACGGCGGATGGCGTTATTTACTGAATAACGAGACTTTTTTATCCGACTGGGTGAAAAAGGAAAAACTGCCGGTGATCCTGGTGGTCGGGATCCAGTCCGGTTGTGTGAACCATGCATTATTAACCGCCGAAGCCATTAAAAATGATGATCTGGAAATTATCGGCTGGATTGCGAACCGGATAAACCCGGGGTTATCACACTACGCACAGGTTATGGATCGCTTACTGACGCATTTACCGGCACCACTGCTGGGCGAGATCCCGTATCTGCTGCGTCCGGAAGAGCGGGAGTTGTCGCACTATCTCAATGAAGAGCAGATTGAAATGCTCTGGGGTGAGGCGTTAGCGGCGTCCTGAGTCTCTGGTAAGAAATACAAAAGGGCTGATAAATCAGCCCTTTTTCATGGTCAAAACCTGACAGCGAGATACTATTTACGCAGATAAATAATATTCTGAGTTTCGTTGTTGCAGTTACCCACAACCTGACCTTCTGCCTGTGCCGCTTCTTCAGCCGGAACCACAGTCAGTGTAAAACCGTCAGCAGGAACACCATTGCTGATGATTTTCTGCGAAATTTCCTCAGTCACACTTTCACAGGATGCCTGCGCCATAACAGGCGAAACGGCAAACAGAACAGCACTGAGCGCAATCAGTTTTTTCATTATTTATCCTTAAATGTATTTATTTCCAGCCAGTGGAAACTTCACGCCCTGTATTTGCATCAAGGCAGCGCAGCGTATTAGGTTCCCAATACGCGGTAACAACCGAGCTTTTTAAACATGCATCTTCAGCATCAATAGCACGGTCAACTTTGTCGAACTCTTTTTCCGCACGGCGGTTGATCTTCTGACGCAGGGAACGGGTATCATCCCATTGCTCTTTTTCCTGGCGTGCTCTCTCTTTTTCAAGCGCAGTATCGCCGCCGCTGATCACACAAGTGCTGCCGGGGCTGCAATTGGTGGTGGCTGCGCCTGCATGAGCTGCAAACATGAAGGGTGCAGCAAAGGCGGTCGCGATAAACCACTTTTTGAGCATGGAGTTAGTCATTGTCGTGTTTTCCTCAAAGTTCAAACCTGCAAACGTCATTCTGATCGTGAGCATTATAGCAAAGTGTATTAATGCACCAATAAAAGACAACGTTTTTCAGCGATAATTTCAGGTAATTTAAGAAAATTACCTGATTATACGGATACCGGCTTATCTTTTGTGGTGGTTTCAGCCTTCGCGGTGCACACTCAGCCCGGCGAATGACTGACAGACCGGCATCATTTCCATAGTATTAATATTTACGTGCGACGGCAATGTTGCAACCCAGAAAACAGCTTCCGCGATATCATCCGGCATCAGCGGATCAGTATTTTTATAGGTATTTGCGGCTTTTTCCTCATCCCCGCGATAGCGGATACCGGAAAACTCGGTACCACCGACCATGCCCGGTTCAATATCAGTCACACGGATTTTTTTACCGGCCAGATCTGCGCGCAAAGCCAAGCTGAACTGGCGGACAAACGCCTTGGTGCCGCAGTAAACGTTACCACCGGCATACGGCCATGACCCGGCGGTTGAGCCCAGGTTAATGATATGGCCGCGGTTTCTTTCCACCATTCCCGGCAGGATTGCACGGGTCATATGCAGCAGCCCTTTGATGTTGGTGTCCACCACCACATCCCATTCTGCCGGATTGCCTTTATCAACGGTTTCCATACCCAGCGCCAGTCCGGCGTTATTGACCAGAACATCAATTTCGCGCAGGGATTCAGGCAGTGAATTAATCACATTATCGACCGCCGGGCTGTCTGTCATATCCAGAGCCAGCGGGAAAAATTTGCTTCCGAACTCTTTTTGCAGTTTCGCCAGGCGTTCAATACGGCGGCCGGTGCCGATAACGGTATGGCCGTTCTCAATAAATTTGCGGGCAAATGCCTCACCAAAACCTGCTGTTGCACCTGTAATTAAAACAATCATCACATACTCCGATTCTGTCAGCGGGGATCCCCGGAAAAAATAACAATAACCATGGCGATATAATACCGGTGGTAATATCCTGATAGTGTATCGTGTCTGCATGACAGAAAGCGGGTTACAGATTCCGTTTTTCAGTTTTCTTCACGGAAAAACACTGAAGTTAATCAATAACAACCTGATTATATACAGGAGACAGAAAATGGTTCAGGGTCAATGTTTGTGCGGTAAAGTAACAGTATCTGTGCCAAAACAGGTGCACGATGTTTCTGTCTGCCATTGCGGCATGTGCAGAAAATGGAATGGCGCACCGTTTATGTCCGTGGATTGCGGCAGTGATGTGACGCTCAGTGGTGAGGAATATATCACCCGTTATCACTCCTCAGAGTGGGGCGACCGTTGTTTCTGCCGCGAGTGCGGGACACACCTGTTTTATTACCTGAAACCGGCAGATCAGTATTATGTCTCTGCGGCACTGCTGGGAGAGACAACAGAATCCCGCCTCTCAATGCAGATTTACACTGACAGTAAACCGGCGTATTACAATTTTGCGGAAAAAACGCCGATGCTGACTGAGCAGGATATTCTGGCAATGTTTCATGCTGAATAATATTTAAAGCCAGATAAAACAGAAAGCGGATACCTGAGTATCCGCTTCGTTTTTCTGCGTTGCCGGGCAGAGAAATTAAATAACAAACAGATCCATAAACTCGCTGACAGACATGGATTCGAGTGTTTTACGGTCACGGGCAGCATTCAGAATGCGCTGCTGCTGCGTTTCCGGGAACATACGCGCCAGATTGGTACGGAATTTCGCCAGCAGCAGCGGAATACCTTCCTCACGGCGGCGGGCGTGCCCGACCGGATATTCGACCACAACCTCATCCAGCACGGTACCGTCTTTCAGGGTCACGGTCAGGGCGTTGGCGATAGAGCGTTTTTCCGGATCATGATAATCACGGGTGAACGCGGTATCTTCCTCACAGTGAATTCGGGCACGCAGGGCATCGATACGGCTGTCTGACGCGATCCCGTCTTCATAATCTGCGGCGGTCAGGCGACCGAAGATCAGCGGAACTGCCACCATATACTGAATACAGTGATCACGGTCAGCCGGGTTATTCAGCGGGCCGTGTTTATCGATAATACGGATACAGGCCTCATGGGTGCGGATAGTGACTTTCTCAATATCATCTGCGGTTTTACCCAGTGCCGCCAGTTTGTGATGCAGTGTCATTGCTGCTTCAACGGCGGTCTGTGAGTGGAACTCTGCCGGGAATGAAATCTTGAACAGCACGTTTTCCATCACATAAGAGCCGTAATCGCGCTGGAATTTAAACGGTTTGCCGTCAAACAGCACGTCATAGAAGCCCCAGGTTTTGGCAGTCAGCACGGTCGGATAGCCCATTTCGCCTTTCTGCGCGAACAGCGCCAGACGCACCGCCCGGGAAGTGGCATCACCCGCAGCCCAGGATTTACGTGAACCGGTATTCGGCGCATGGCGGTAGGTCCGCAGAGACTGGCCGTCCACCCATGCATGGGAAACCGCGCTTAATAACTGCTCACGATCCAGCCCCAGCATTTCGCCGACAACTGCCGTAGACGCAACTTTCACCAGTACAACGTGGTCAAGGCCGACTTTGTTAAATGAGTTTTCCAGTGCCAGGCAGCCCTGAATTTCATGGGCTTTGATCATGGCGGTCAGCACACGTTTCAGCGGCAGTGGTGCTTTGCCTTTGGCAATCGCTTCACGGGATAACCAGTCTGCAACGGCCAGGATACCGCCGAGGTTATCGGACGGATGACCCCATTCCGCCGCCAGCCAGGTATCGTTGAAATCGAGCCAGCGGATCATGGCACCGATATTGAAGGCCGCCTGAACCGGATCCAGCTGGAATTGGGTACCCGGTACTTTTGCACCGTTCGGGACAATGGTTCCCGGCACAACAGGGCCGAGCATTTTTTTGCACGCCGGATATTCCAGGGCTTCCAGACCGCAACCCAGAGTATCCAGGAAGCAGTAATATGCGGTGTCATAAGCGCGATCACTGCTGATGTCCATATTCAGAACATAATCAGTGATGTCCTGAATGACCTTGTCGTACTCTTGATGCTGCGGGGTAAAAGATGCTGACATACTTTATCTTCCTTTTTAATCAATAATTAGCGCGCTTTAAGGGGTACGAAGGTCTGGTTTTCCGGTCCGGTGTAATTGGCGGACGGACGAATAATTTTATTATCCAGACGCTGTTCAATGATGTGTGCAGTCCAGCCTGCGGAACGGGCAATAACAAAAATCGGGGTAAACATGGCGGTCGGCACACCCATCAGGTGATACGCCACCGCTGAGAACCAGTCGAGGTTCGGGAACATCTTCTTGTGCTGAGACATCACGGATTCAATACGATCCGCAATATCAAACAGGCGGAAATCTTTCGCTTCTTCGGATAACTCACGGGAAATCGCTTTGATAACCTGGTGACGCGGGTCAGCAATGGTATACACAGGGTGACCGAAGCCCATCACGACTTCACTGCGGGTGAGGCGGGCGAGAATATCGGCCTGAGCTTCATCCGGTGAGCTGTAACGTTTCTGAATTTCCAGAGACACTTCGTTGGCACCGCCGTGTTTTGGTCCGCGCAGTGCGGCAATCGCCCCGGTGACGGAGGAGTAGAAATCCGTTCCGGTGCCGGCGATAACACGGGCAGCAAAGGTGGAGGCGTTAAACTCATGTTCTGCATAGAGAATGAACGAGGAGTTCATAAAACGCACCCAGTTTTCAGACGGTTTTTTGCCGTGCAGCAGATGCAGGAAATGGCCGCCGCAGGTATCGTCATCAGTTTCGGTATCAATGCGGCGATCATTAAAGGCATAGTGATACCAGTAAAGCAGCATGGAGGTCAGGGAAGAGAGCAGGCGATCGGCGATATCACGGGCACCGGATAACGGATGACCCTCTTTTTCCGGCAGAACGCAGCCCATAATAGACACGCCGGTACGCAGCACATCCATCGGGTGGGCAGAAGCAGGCAGCGCTTCCAGGGCTTTCTTCACACTGTGCGGCAGGCCGCGCAGTGATTTCAGTTTCGCCTTGTAAGCGGCCAGTTCTGCGGCGTTCGGCAGTTTTTCATGGATCAGAAGATGAGCGACTTCTTCAAAATCACATTGTGTGGCTAAATCCAGAATGTCATAACCGCGGTAATGCAGGTCGTTCCCGTTAATCCCCACAGTACAGAGTGCAGTATTGCCGGCAGCAACGCCGGACAGTGCGACGGATTTTTTGCCTTTCTTCAGTGCAGGTTCAGGTTTGCTAAGTTGTTCATTCATGACGGGTGATCCTTATTATTATAGTGAGTGTACAACCTGCTTCGCGTTATCTTTCAGAGGTTATTTTTTCTGCGAAAACAGTGCGTCGAGCTTATCTTCATAATCGTAGTAGTTAATGCTTTGGTATAATTCATCACGGGTCTGCATCTGTGAAATCAGGCTCTGTTGCGTGCCTTCACGGCGCAGGGTGTTATAAACATTTTCAGCGGCCTTGTTCATGGCGCGGAAGGCGGTGAGCGGGTACAGGGCGATAGCGATATTCACACTGCGCAGCTCATCCAGGGTAAACAGCGGTGTTTTACCGAACTCGGTAATGTTTGCCAGTACCGGAACGCTGATTTTGTCGGTGAACAGACGATACATTGCCAGCTCTGTAATCGCTTCCGGGAACAGCATATCCGCACCGGCATCGATATAAGCCTGTGCGCGGTCGAGAGCGGACTCCAGACCTTCCACCGCCAGCGCATCGGTACGCGCCATCACCACGAAATTCTCATCAGTCCGTGCATCGACCGCGGCTTTAATGCGATCAACCATTTCCTGTTTTGAGACGATTTCTTTGTTCGGGCGGTGACCACAGCGTTTTGCGCCGACCTGGTCTTCAATATGCATCCCGGCAGCCCCGGCTTTGATCAGGGATTTCACGGTGCGTACCACGTTAAAGGCTGACGGGCCGAAACCGATATCCGCATCCACCAGCAGCGGCAGATCACACACATCCGTAATACGGCGGACATCCGTCAGTACATCATCCAGTGTGGAAATGCCCAGGTCAGGAATACCCAGAGAGCCTGCGGCAACACCGCCGCCGGAGAGATAAATTGCTTTGTAACCCGCACGTTTTGCCAGCAGTGCATGGTTGGCATTAATAGCACCGACCAGCTGCAGCGGGGATTCAGACTGTACAGCGTCGCGGAATGCGCGTCCTGCGGAATAAAGTGCCATATATTCACCTTGTTATTAGTTTGATACTCAGATGTTATAAAGCAATCGCTATGCCAATCAGCCGGGTAAGGTAACTAAAACGCGAGATACATCACACATTTGGCGTATTTATCCTGTCATTACGTTACCCACTATAGAATTTGCCGATTCCGTCTGACAAGCGGGATGTTAGCTTTCTGTGATGGTGATGCTATTTATGTTTCAATATAGCTGTTAATGTGTTTCATAAGATTAATATGAAACATCTGAAACGCATGAAACAGGGGAGAAACGTATGGCTCAGAGTGACAAACCGGTGATCTGGACGGTCTCCATTTCACGCCTTTTTACCCTGTTCCGTGATATCAGCCCGGAATTCAGTGCCCGTGCCAGTATCAGTGCGATCAATCTGGGGTTCGATGCCGCAGTAGAGGCGATTCGTGAACGGCTGAAAACAGAACGCTGTGATGCGATTGTCAGTGCGGGCTCTAACGGCGCGTATCTGAAACAGCATCTGCCGGTGCCGGTAATTGTCGCAGCGCCGGGCGGGTTCGATATCATGCAGGCTTTGGCGCGGGCACGGCAGCTCAGTCAGCGCATCGGCCTCATTTATTACCGTAATACTTTTCCGGCTCTGGATTCGCTGGCGCAGAGTTTCGGCATGCAGATTGAACAACGCAGTTATGTAACCGCCGAAGACGCACGGGCAGCCTGTCTTGCCCTGAAAGCGGACGGTATTTCTGTGGTGGTGGGGGCCGGATTAATCACCGATATCGCCGCAGAGTGCGGCATGACCTGTATTTTCATTTATTCCAATGATGCCGTCCGCCGGGCATTCACCGATGCAATAGAACTGACACGCATCCGCGACCAGCCGCAGAACATGCCGCTGCCGGTGGCGGGCTCTCTGAATGTCCGCCATACGCTGAATGATATTCTCGGCACCTCGCCGGTGATGGAACAGGTGCGTGAAACCATCACGCTGTTCGGGCGCTCGAAAGCGACAGTGATGATCCAGGGGGAAAGCGGTACCGGTAAAGAGATGGCGGCACAAGCTATTCATCATGAATATACGTTGTTTCATAAACATAAGCGGACGAAACGCGCTGCACCGTTTGTGGCGGTGAACTGCGGGGCTATCCCGGAGAGCCTGCTGGAAGCGGAACTCTTTGGTTATGAGGAAGGCGCATTTACCGGTTCGCGGCGCGGCGGCCGTGCCGGGTTATTTGAGGCAGCGGACGGCGGCACACTGTTTCTGGATGAAATCGGTGAAATGCCGGTATCGCTGCAAACCCGCCTGCTGCGGGTGCTGGAAGACCGTGCCATTGTGCGTATCGGCGGCTATAAACCGATTACCGTGGATGTGCGGGTGATTTGTGCGACTCACAATGATCTGGATAACCGGGTGGCGGCAGGGACATTCCGTGCCGATCTGTTTTACCGGCTGGGGGTACTGCGTCTGCAGCTTCCGGCACTGCGAGACCGTGGGGCGGATATCCTGTTACTGACAGAAAAACTGCTCAAACTGGCGTTTGCTGAGCTGGATCTGCCGCTGCATCGTGGCCATCTGCAGCAGATTCTGGCATGCAGTGATTTTTTCTATCACTACCACTGGCCGGGAAATGCCCGCGAGCTGCGTAATCTGATGGAACGGGTGGCGCTGTATTGCAGTGCTTATCCGGATAAAATTATTACAGAATCATTATTACTGAAGCTCTCTCCTGAACGGCGCACGGTGATTGCTCCCGCCCCTGTGACCGATCTCCCGCCTGAGCCGGTGAATACCGCCACGGCAACAGAAGCGGTAGCCCGTTTCCGGGGGGATCGCCGTGCTGCCGCCGACTGGCTGGGGATCAGCCGTACCACTCTATGGCGCCGTCTGAAACAGGAACAGAACACTTCATCCTGACTGTCCGCCGCTTTATACTGTGCCTCAGAATTGAAAAGCAAGAGCCGGAGTGTTTGTCTGTATCCGGCCTGCAATACTGTCATCACCGGAAAGACACAGGAAACAGAACGGAGGCGTTATGTCAGATCTCTTTGCTCACGATGAACCGCTTGCAGTGGCACCCGATGCGTATCTGCTCAAAGGTTTTCTCAGTGATGAGGATGAGATGCTGCTGGCGGAAATCCGCCGCCTGACGGCCATTTCACCGTTCCGCCACATGCAGACGCCCGGCGGATACCGGATGTCTGCGGCCATGAGCAGCTGCGGCACATACGGCTGGATCTCCGATGCCAAAGGTTACCGCTACTCACAAACAGATCCGCTGACCGGCAATCCGTGGCCACCGCTGCCGGATGCGTTTTTGTCACTGTCGCAGCTGGCTGCAGAGCGGGCCGGGTTTCACGGATTTTCGCCGGACAGCTGTCTGATTAACTGTTATGCACCGGGCGCCGGTATGTCTCTGCATCAGGACAGGGATGAGCCGGATCGCCGCCAGCCGATTGTGTCATTTTCACTCGGTCTGCCGGTGCAGTTTCAGTTCGGCGGCAGTGAGCGGCATCATCCCCTGAAAACCTTTGCGCTTGAGCACGGTGATGTACTGGTGTGGGGCGGCCGTTCCCGTCTGAATTACCATGCTGTCCGTCCGGTAAGAGCCGGGGTGCATCCGCTTGCGGGTGCCCGGCGGTTTAATCTGACCTTCCGCTGCGCGCGGTAACGGAGAAACAGGATGACAAAACAGACAATACTCTCAGACGATGCGTGCTGGGCAGCGCTGGTCGCCAGAGATAAAACAGCCGATACGCTGTTTGTGTATGCGGTGAAAACCACACAGACATGGGGATTTCCGTCCACTGTTGTGCGGCTGCCGAAACGGGAAAATACTGAATTTTTTGCCACGCCTGAAGAGGCGGAGGCTCACGGCTACCGCGCCGGGAAGCGCCGTCAGCGCAGCGGTGAGGCCATGACGCAGCGCCATGCGGAACAGGTGGTGCTGGCCTGCCGTGAGCTGGAAACGCGGATCGATAATGGTGAACCGCTGCCGTCACTGGCAGAGCTGGCCACACTGTGCGGCGTGAGTCAGTTTCATTTTCACCGTATTTTCCGCTCACATACCGGACTGACACCGGCGGCATGGGCAAAAGCCTATCGCGGGGATAAACTGCGGGAACAACTGACAAAACAGACGACAATCACCGGTGCAATTGCAGAATCCGGCTTCAGTTCCGGCAGCCGGTTTTATGAATCGTCGGATACACTGCTTGGTATGACGCCAAAAAGCTGGCGGGCAGGCGGCAAAGGGGCGCGGATTTTCTTTGCTCTGGCGATATGTGCGCTGGGAGACATTCTGGTGGCGCAGAGTGAAAAAGGTATTTGTGCCATCCTGCTGGGGGATGATGCGGAAGCGCTGTTACGGGATTTGCAGGATCAGTTTCCCAATGCGGAACTGGTCGGCGGTGACGCACAGTTTGAACAGGTCGTTTCCCGGGTGATCGGATTTGTGGAAGCACCGTCTTCCGGGCTTGATCTGCCGCTGGATATCCGGGGAACTGCATTTCAGCGCCGGGTCTGGCAGGCATTGCAGTCAATCCCGGCGGGTACGACTGTCAGTTACCGGGAGATTGCGGAGCGGATCGGCTCCCCGAAAGCGGTCAGAGCGGTGGCTGGTGCCTGTGCGGCAAACTGTCTGGCAGTGGCTATCCCGTGTCACCGGGTGGTGAGAACCGGCGGGGAACTCGCGGGTTACCGCTGGGGGATCGAACGGAAAAAACGTCTGTTGCAGCGCGAGGCATTGCAGCAGGAAACCGGTTAAGAATATAAGGGATACGGATGCGTTTTCGCACAGATGTTTTTCGAACAACAATGTTACTGAGCAGTTTATTCTTTGCTGTTTTGCCGGTGACGGCAGCCGCCGCACCGGCAACGGCGGAGGTCATTATGGATAATGACGCAACAATTCCTGCGACAGCGACCGGTCCGTTATTTGACTGTGACAGTGAGCTGATAAAGCTGATTGCAGGCAGTAATCACGGGCTTGTCCGCGCAGAAAAGGTCACGGCGGATAGGCTGGGGATTTATATTGAAAACCGGGATATCAACGAGCTGGCAATTCAGCTTTCTGATACACGGCAAAAGCCCTCACCGGAATCGCCGGGAGCAGGGCAACTGGGCTGGGTGACTTACAATATCAAAGAAAATACCCTGACAGCGACAGGGGCGGATGCGGAGCATCCCGTCCCGCTGACCTTCAGCGCAGCGCAGGGTGAACGGCTGCAATCCTGTCTGAAAAAAGAGAAAACGTGTCAGCAGATCCTCAGTACGCTCCGCTACGAACCCTTTATTGCCATGTCGCCGGAGTGGCGCGTCACCGGCAAAGGCCGGGCTTATTTTTATGCAGCACCGGCGGAACAGTGCCGTAATGATAATGTCTTTGTGGTTCCGGGGGATGTCCTTCAGGTGGTCGGATTGCGGACTACGGAACCGGTGAAAGGGGAAAAAGAGGGCTGGCTGCTGGTGGCTTACGGCAATGCGCAGGGCTGGATTAATGTTAACCGGCTGGCGTCACAGGACGCGCTGTGCGATGCGGCAACCGTGAACGCGGACAAACAGTATCAGGCGGGCCTGAAAAACAGTAAGCCTTCCTCATACAAATACAGTGTGACACAAAATCGCCTGCGTTTTTATGATGCTCCGGATAAGGGTTGTATTACGGATGCTGCGGATTTTGTGGTGAAAGATGATGCGATCTGGGTGGATCGTCCTCAGCCATATCAGGGATTTGTTCATGGCCGTTATATATATCCGGCCACCGGTAAAGTCACAGAAGGATGGCTGGAAGCAGACGGACTTAAAAAATGAATTAAAAAGGCCGTTACAAAAAACGTAACGGCCTGCATTTATAATGGCGTATTACAGTCCCAGTTCATCCCGCAGTTGCGCAATCTGTTCGCGCCACTGTTGTTGCAGAACCGGTTTCTGATGTGCGGGTTTGCGCTGCAAATCCGCCGCCAGTTTTTCCTCCAGCGTAATCAGTGCCGCCAGCGAATCCTCTTCGTCACTGACCGGAACGGATGGCTCCGGAACCGCCGGTAACACGCTGTTGCCGGTGCCGGAATCTGCATTCAGGGCACGGATAGCATCATAGACCTGATCCAGATCGTGATATTCCGTCAGTCGGTTACCGTCGATATACCAGAAGCGGTTACAGCTTTTTTCGATCAGCTCCCGGTCGTGACTGACCAGAATCAGCCCGCCCTCAAACCGGCTGATTTCCTCCGCCAGCGCCAGTTTTCCGTCCATATCCAGGTGGTTGGTCGGCTCATCCAGTATCAGCAGGGAATAGTTGGCCAGGCTCAGTCCGACAAACAACAGCCGCGCCCGTTCACCGCCGCTCAGGGCAGATACCGTCTGCTGATGGCGCAGATACGGGAAACCGGCGCTGATCAGTGCCATTTTCCGCTGCTCATCAATCAGTCGCGCGAATGGTTTCAGCGCATCCATCAGTGAATCACTGTCATTCAGTTGCACCAGTTTCTGGTCGTAATACCCCAAATGCACACGGGGATGCAGCACCAGCGGGCTGTCCGGCAGTGTTACCTCCGGTTTCTGAGACTGTGACCAGATCATCCGCAGCAGTGAGGATTTTCCGGTGCCGTTTGCGCCCATCACCGCAATGCGGTCGCCGGATTTCACAGACACATTGTCTGTCACATACAGCGGCGGACAATTGTCTGCCGGGATCACGGACAGCTGATTAAAGGCACACAGCCGGTCTGCCCGCAGGGTATCCCCGGTCAGCTTAAGCTGCCACTGACTGCCGATCGCCAGTTCAACCTGATCATCCTGCAACCGGTCTATCTGTTTTTCCATCTGTTTGGCTTTACGGGAAAGGGCTTCGTTATCATACACTTTCCCCCATATCGCCAGCCGTTTGGCACTTACCGCAATGCGGTCGATCTCTTTCTGCTGCGCATTGTGGCGGTGCTCATCACTTTCGTCCTGTTGCGCCAGCGCTTCCCGCGCCTGTGTGCAGGGCAGACGGAACGCTGAAACGTTACCGTCCCGCAGCACCCAGGTGCAGTTGGTGACGTGATCCAGCAGGGCGTTATCGTGAGAAACCAGGATAAAGCTGCCGCGCCAGTTTTTCAGGAACTGTTCCAGCCACAAAATGGTCGGCAGATCCAGATGGTTGCCCGGTTCATCCAGCAATAATAAATCCGGCCGGCTGATCAGCGCCCGTGCCAGTAACAGCCGGGTATGCTGGCCGCCGCTCAGGGTAGTGACCGGTAACTGCCACTGTAGCGGGTCAAACCCCATCTCTGTCAGCAGCATTTCTGCCCGCCACATTTCGGACAGATGCTGTTCCGCCGGTAATTTTTCCAGCACGGCATCCGCCAGTGACAGAGTATTCAGGGATTCCGGCAGATGCTGTTCGATATACGCCATAATGACGCGGTTGGCCGGGGTAATGGTGCCTTCATCCGGTGCCAGCTGGCCGGACAACAGCTTCATCAGGGTACTTTTCCCGCAGCCGTTATGACCAATCAGGCCGATTTTTTCTCCCTGATTCAGGGCGACAGAAATATCGGTTAACAGTGGTGTGTGACCGGGATGGAATGACAGATTACGGGTTGATAATAATGTGCTCATAGCTTACTCAAATTTCAGGCATAACAATGCCATGGGTCATAAAACGCGATAACCCTGTAAGCTGAGGAAGGATGTTAAATTCAGTAAAGCTTCACTCAGGCAGGATTAACGCACAGCGTTAACAGAAAAGCCTGAGTTCTGACGATTACCAAAGAAATGTGAGAATTCAATCACATAACTTAACACCATAATTAGCCTCCTTATTTATTTTCTGAGTTGATGGATACGAGCATCATACCATTGCCTGTGAATAACAGACAATGGTGGTGCTTAATTTGCCTTAAACTTCCGGAACAGAAGGTTATTTTCTGGCGTTTTTCTCTGTGGTGTCATGATAAAAACGTCTTTTGTATAACGGGGACGACACCATGCCATTAAAGCGAACCGGATTAAAACTGGATTTTTCACTGCTTAACCTGCCGGAGAAAGATGATAAAAAAACACACTTGCCGACAGATGATTATTTGAAACAGCATATTGATGCCTTATTGATACAGATGAAACAAATGCCGGTTTCATTCATAAAAGAGGCAGAGAATGCGCCGGATTATCCGATGCTGCAACAATGTGGTTATTCCTCACGATATAACGGATTTCATTTATCTAATGATTGCGGTGATGTATTTATCCGCGCCCGCAGAGAGAAACCTCACTGCGCTGGTGGGTTTGAAGGTGATAAATTTCATTTGAGTGTGCATGAATCACAGATTGCACAAGCGGTCACTATGCTGTCAGGAGCGCTGTTTTCAGATAACAATCCCTGTGACAGATGGAAAATAACGGATATTTCACAGGCAGAGCCTGACAGCAGAGTTAAACGCGGAGCCCAGATAACTTTGTATGTTCGTCCTGTTCCGGGTGAACATCCTTATAGCGCAGAGCTGCTCAGTGAAACCCGCAGATTTATCACCGGGCTTGAATACCGTCTGACAGAAGGGGGGATTGTACCGGGAGAATACCCTTTATCAGATATCCGTCCGCCACACTGGCAATTTACCAGCTACCGTAATGAAATTATCAGCGGGCGTGAGGGCTGTGAGGCGGACCATCAGCGGTTAGCGGAATCCGCATTTTACCGGCTGATGACAGCTCGGGATTAATCGGCAGCGGGGCGGAACATATCACAATGCGGAATACCGTCCTCGTCATAAACGTCAGAACAGACGGTAAAGCCGCATTTTTCATAGAAAGCGGTCAGATGCGCCTGTGCACTGATAACAATGCGCCGTGTCCCGAAATGCCGGTATACCGCCTGAACGGCGGTAGCCATCAGCGGATAGCCCAGTTTTTGCCCGCGGAATTGCGGATTGATCACCACCCGGCCGATAGCTGCCGGTGCCGTGCTGTTTTCCGGCGGAAGAATACGGCAGCAAGCCATGATTTCACCGTCCTGTTCCGCCCAAACGTGCAGCGCCGTGAGGTCGGCGCCGTCCGGATCGAGATAACAGCAGGTCTGTTCAACCACAAATACCGCGCAGCGCAGCGCCAGCAGGCGGTAGAGTGTCTGCGGGGAGAGGTCATGCAGGGCAGCTGTCTGCCAGTTAATCGGTGTCATGTGTCTGTCCGTCAGTAGTAAGAGAATTATGCACCGGGCATAAAAATCAATATGTGCATCAGTAATATCATGATTACGGATCCCATTCAGCCGGATAATGGTTTTCAGCCTGAGATAGTGCGACAACAATTGCTCTGTCCGCTGACGGCCCATGCACGGGTTTACGCCGAACGCCATCCGGGTGGCGGTGTGCGGTAAATGTCCGGAAGGCAGAATAAACATAATCAGCTCATTATAGTGTGGGTAAGGCCATGTAATACCAGCCGTAAATATCCATATAGCGTTCGGTGGTGCGTGAGGTTTCGTATTTCACATCCTGAAAACCCCGGCGCAGATACAGCTCTCTGGCTTTTATATTTAAGTCAGAGACATACAGTGATAACCGGTTAATGGCCGGGTCCGCCCGTAATTGTGTGGTGATCTCATCGAGAATCTGATTGCCTATCCCGCTACCGCGCAGTGATTCATCCACACACAGGTAGGACAGATAAGCCGTATCCGCCGCCGGAATATGGACAAACATCTGAAAAATCCGGCGGATTTTCAGAAAGGGAATAAAACCGGCTCTGCGCAGGATAGCCAGAGAAGAAACCGGTGCCGGGGCGTGCTGCGGCGGGTGTTTAACCCCGAAAGTCAGGCCATATACGGCGACCAGTCTGCCATTACGTTTTACCTGAAAGTGGCGGTCATACGGGTCACTGAGCCCGCGCTGCCAGAACATCGCCAGCACGGCCTGACGCTGTGCATCCGGCATGGTGCTGACCGTTTTGAATTTGGATGAAAATGCCTGATAAAACAGGGCAGTGGCAGGCTCTAACCCGGTTTCATCCAGACATTCGGTGATTAATCTGCTGTTATCAGTAGCAGATGTACTGTTTTTTATTATGTTTGTCATAATCTTCAATACAGAAAATGTGGTATTATAATAGATAGAGTAATCAGTCTAATTTCTATTATCCGGTTTTTCGGAGACACTTCCTTATGGAAAAATTAACGGAAAAGCAGCAGCGCAAACGTCGTCAGATCCTTGACGCTGCAATGCATTGTTTTATCGAAAAAGGTTTTCATTCCACCTCGACGGCGGAGATTTGTAAAGCCGCCGGGATGAGCCCCGGGAATCTGTTTCATTACTATCCGACTAAATACGCCATCATTGAAGCGATTGCGGAACTGGACGAGGATGACCACAAGGCGATTCTGAGTATCGGTGATGCGCCGGGACATACGGCAGATATTATTGAAAAAATGATAACGGCGTTGATTATGTTGTATAACGAGCCGGGTTATACCCGACTCAGCCTGGAGATTATCACTGAGGCAAGCCGTAACCCTGAGCTGAATACGGCTTTTGTTGTTAATGAGCAGCGGCTGCACAAAAAATTCTGTGATGTGCTCAGACGCGGCATGGCTGCCGGTGAGATTGACCCGCAGCTGGATCCGGTACAAACCGCGTCCTGGCTGCTGGTGATGGCGGACGGCACGCTGGGGCGTGAGCTGACGGAACCTGAGTTCAGCCGGGAAGCGTTTCTCTGCGGGTTACGTGTGTTGCTGAGAAAGGCGCTGAAGCCCTGAATCACGCTTCGCTGACAGTCCGTTGCATCACCGTGACCAGCTCGTCATTGATCACATCATCATATATAGCCTGCCAGCCCATCCGTGCATACATGGCCTGTTTATCCGGTGTGTAGAGATTCAGTGCTGGCAGGTGGCGCTCTCCGGCGGCGGCAAAGACCGCCTGTGTCAGGGCGCTGCCGAGGCCTTGCCCGCGGGCTGCGGGCAGGGTGTAAATCTCGCCGGTCCACCAGTCCGCATTTGCCATACGGCAGGTTTTCAGCTCCCGCCAGATCAGGCTGGCCGTCCCCGATAGTGCACTGTTTTTATCCGTGGCGACAAACAGCATTTCGTCGTTATCACCGTTCATCCGTTTTATCAGACGCGCCAGGATAATTTCCGGTGTCTGCCACTGCGGTAGTTCCTGCCATTCCTGGTGTAAAACCTGAGCAATGCTTTCCAGCAGCGGTAAATCGCCGGGTAAACCGGTAACAGGGCGGATATTCATGATAATGATGCTCCGGGGCGTTCAATAAGTTCGGTAATTAATGCCAGTACCGGCTGAAACAGCGCCCGGCTCTGTTCAAAGGTGTAATCAGTCCGGCGGATCGCCACCGTATGGCCGTGCAGGGCATCCGCCAGCAGATGCAGAATAGCGGTCTGCCGTGACTCATTCAGCCCGCAGGGTGCAATAATGCGCAGATAGCGCTGACGGAAACAGCCGGACGGGCCGTCACTGTCCAGTGATAACAGAATATCCAGCAGATCACTGTAAATATAGAGCAGATGCAGATAACTTTCTGCCAGTCGCTGAAGCTCCTGTTGTACCGGAGCCTGTGCCGATGGCTGATAAATATCATCCACCAGGGCAGTGGCGAGGGCTTCCAGCAATGCCTGTTTATTGCGGAAGTAATAATAAATCGCCATCGGATCGACCTGCAACTGTGCGGCAAGGACGCGGATCGACGGTACTTTTCCCTGTTCCTGTAACAGTTTTCCTGCTCCGGACAGAATATTTTCTGCGGTCAGTTTGCTGCCCCGGTGAGCAGGGCGTCCGCAGGGCGGTATTCGGGATGATGTCATAGGTTGCCTCTGTCAGCGGAAATGGTGGCGGTATTTACGGATAAAACCGGTCACGGACATTGGTTGTTTTCCGGTGATTGCCGTGAAATTATCAAAAGTGGTGCCACGAAAATACTCAGCGGCTTCGGCCCGTTTTGTGTTTACCCGCCAGATGCTGGTTCAGGCCAGACAACGGAACGGAAAAGATCCGTTTGTACAGGAAATTAACTGATGTTTGCCGACGGACGTACCCGGATCACGTTGCTGGCGGTTGTGTTTATCACCTCAATGATGCTGACGTTTTCTGATTCATTTTTTTCAGCGCCGGAGAGAATACGCACCCGCAGTTATCTGCCGGAAAAAAAAGCGGTAGAACTAACGTCACTGGCCATCAGCAGTTTCCGCGATGGTGTGATGATAACCGGTGCCAGAGACGCTATGCGGGTTGATCTCGTTACCTGTGATCAGAAAACCCGCAGTTGCAGCCACAGTAAAAATATTGCTTTTAACCCGGCAGAAGAGCCTGATATTCCGCTGCTGAACCTGAAAATATCCCCGGATAAAAAAGCCATCGGCGATTACCTGCACAAACAAACCCATTACCTGAGGCGCAGTGAAGTCTACGGCGACAGGCCGCTGGTGCCGGTCACCTATATTATGACTGAGCAGAAAGGGGATTTACGGGTCAGCGCGATGTTTATGGGGCAGGTACAAAGCCAGCTGTGTGATATGCAGGGACGCTGCCTGATTATTTTCAGTGATTATACCTCCTACGGCAAAGAATATGTCTTTTACTCCCGGGACGGTGGTCAGCAGTGGCAGTGGTTATCACAGTGGACAATGCCGGAACCCGCCGGAGAGACTCAGCTTCTCGCTATCACAGAACCCGGCAGTGTGCTGATGGTGCAGAGGGACACACTGTATCAGACCCGTGATTCCGGAAAACGCTGGCGGCCTTTATTCAGCATGGATAACCGGAAAAAACGGTATCAGGATGACGGACGCTGGTATACCAGCCTGAGCACCACTAAATGGCACTATAACGGAGACGCGCGGGTGATCGCATGGATGAAGGATGAACAAAATGATCCGGAAAACACGATACTGGCTTGTTTTAATACCCGGACCTCAGAAACTGAATCTGATCAGGTTGTCCCCGGGGAGATTGACGCGCTCGACAGTACCACCGGCGGAGAAATTTATTTTGTGCTGACAGAAAAAACCCGTAAACGGCCGGAGGTTAACCACTTTAACTGTAAGGGTGATTATTCACAGCGGCTGGAAACCGGCGGATCTTATATTAACGGACTGCGGGGCGGCAGTGATGATTTACTGATAGCGGGGTCAGGTTCAGAAACCCGGATATCGGATGATGGCGGGCTGAACTGGAATACAGCAGCACCATTGGCGAAAGAGTACGGGGAAACCATTTTATTTGATAAATGGCGCAATCGTCTGTTCTATTTTCAGGAGAGTCACTACAGCAATAGCCTGACAGGAAACCGTGACGGCATTGAGTATAAAACCTCGGCGGTGCAGTAATGATATCCGCCGCTGTCGTTAAGGCAGCGGCGGTGATGTATTCAGGCGGCGGCCTTTTCCGCCGGGGATTCATTCATACTGTGGCGCAGTAAAAACATCACTACCAGAATCACAATACCGGTTGCCAATCCGGCGACATTTACGGAATACCAGCCCGCATAACAGAAGGCGAACCCGGCCAGCAGACTGCCAAGCGCCCCGAAACTGAAGATAAGAAAATCGGTCGCACCCTGGATTCTAGCCCGTTCATTGCCGGTATAAGTGCGCGGCAACAGATGCGTGGTGCTGATCAGAATAAAGTTCCACGCCAGCCCCAGCGAGGTCATGGCAATGAGAAAATGCGCGTAACTGCTGCCGGTCAGACTGACTGCATTGCTGATTAACAGGCAAATCACTCCCAGCCAGACAAAGCATTTTACCCCGACCCGGCTGATTAACTGCCCGGTAAAGAAAGAGGGCGCAAACATTCCCAGTATATGACACTGAAACACAAAGGCAATTGCCGGGAATTCAAATCCCTGCGCTTTCATCGCCAGCGGGAAAGCACCGACCATATACACTACCAGCGCATACCCGGCGGCACTGACCACGGCGATCAGAATCAGCAGCGGCTGGGAATATAACTGACGGTATGGGCGGTTTTTTGCGGTATCGCTGATTTGAGCGGGAAGCTGAGCTTTCAGCGGCAAAAATGTCAGCAGAACAAAAGCCATCAGATAAATAGCCGTCAGCGCGCCGAACGTGCCGAGGAACGGATAAGCCGCCACCAGTGTCCGGGTGGACATCGCCAGTGACGGACCGATCAGCACGGCGATAATCCCGCCGCTCATCACCACGCCGATAGCTTTTGCCCGCAGCGCGGCAGGGGCTTCCTCCAGTGCGGCAAAGCGGTATTGCTGGGCGGTACCGATGGCAATACCGGTAAAGAACGTTCCGGCGGAAAACAGCAGCATGTTGTGTGTATAAATACCGGCGATTGCCAATAATGCACCGGCCAGCCCGCCGATATTACCGAGAATAAACCCGGCGCGGCGGCCGAAACGCATCATAAAGTGAGCCATCGGCACTGAGGCGGAAATCAGGCCGATATATTGTGCCAGCAGCGGGATCGTGGCATGTGCCGGATCTTCCGCCAGTTGTGACCCGATAAGAACGGCAACGGAAAGCACCAGGGCATTCCCGGTGGTAAATAAGGCTAAGGCGGCAGAGAGCCAGTAAACAGAACGCGGCATAATAATTCCTTATTATTCAACAGAAAAAGTGAATAATGACATCAAACGGAAATCAGTATGCCGGATGATAAAACTTCAAGTTAACTTTAAGTCAAGCGGGATTTTTCACCGCTTTGCTTCTGTTTTTTTTCAGACTGACACTCAGGATTTTGCGGAATTTCGGGCACGCCAGATGGTTTTCTGCCGGGCACTGCTCAATATGCAGCAATCCCTGTTTCAGATTTTGCAGCTCGCGGATTTTCTGGTCAATTTCTGTGATTTTTGCCTGAATTGCCGTCCGTTCAATCCCTTTTGACGGCAGTTCGCTGAGCATGACCGCGATTTCATCCAGCGAAAAATGTCCTTGTTTGGCGAGAATGATCAGGGACAGCCGGGTCAGCACCTCTTCATCATAAATACGAGTCAGGCCCCTGCGCCCGGCAGGCGTGATCAGGCCTTTGCTTTCATAATAGCGGATGGTGGCGGTTGTCAGGCCGGTCAGCTCTGCGACACGGCCGATATCAATCATTTTCATGCTGCATCACGCAGGGATGCCAGGGAGCGGATCTGTTTACCGTCCGGTGTGAAATTATCCGCTGACAGCCACTGTTCCAGGGCGTGGTTAACCAGCGGCCATTCACGGTCAGTAATGGAAAACCATTCGGTGTCACGGGTGCGGCCTTTGACAACCCGCGCCTGACGGAAACAGCCTTCATACTGAAAACCCAGGCGCAGTGCCGCATTGCGGGACGGTGCATTGAGGCTGTCACATTTCCATTCATAACGGCGGTAACCGAGGGTATCAAATACATATTTCATCAGCAGCCAGTGGGCTTCTGTTGACATCACCGTGCCGCTGAGCAGCGGGGAAAAATGCACATGACCGACTTCCGTGACGCCGTTTTTCTCATCAGTCCGCATCAGGGAAAACAGGCCAACGGCTTTGCCGGTGTGCTTATCCGTAATCGTGAAAAACAGCGGATCCGACGATTGTGCATTTTTTTCGGTACGGGCGCGGTATTCATTCAGATCGGCCGGTGGTTCATCCGGCAGCCAGGTCCAGTAACGCCCGTCAGGGGCGAGTGAAAATGCCCGGTACAGGTCATCCGCATGGGACGGGCTCAGCGGATCGATCCGGCAGTGACGGCCTTCCGCACTGATGCGGGCAGGGTAAGGGCGGGCGGTCCAGTCCGGAACGATATCACCGACAGTTTGTCCGAATGCATTTATCTGACTCATTTATTTTCTCTCCGCGCTGTTTTGCTTTCCTGTACTGTAATATGCTGAACGGGATGAGAAAAGAGCCGGTTTTTTAAAATTTCAGAGAACCACTTCAGTGATTGGTATTTACAGCACGATTTTCCGGCAGAATAATTTTGATGCGGTAAAATAGTGCTGTTCAGATAAATAAAACGCCGGGAAATCTTCCGGCGTATTATTCTGTGCTAATCAGATACAGATCATTAAATATGGATATTCACGGATTATTTCCCGGAATATACTCTGGGGGAGTACATAACCTTGATGTATTCTCCGCTATAATCAGAAAAATAGTGGAAACAGAGACTGACAGGCAAATTATGGCGGTATTTCGTTATCATAATGTGATATTTCCGTAAATCTGTTAACAGCCTCTGATCTGATGAAATACAGGTTAACAGTGATGAGTGAAGCAGTAAGAGAAACACCCGTGCGGCGTAAAAAGAAACTGAATGGCCGGAATTTTTCACAATTTTTTATCTGCCTGTCTGTGTTGCTTGCTGCCATGTTTTTTTCACTGTTTTACGGCAGCGTCAATATGGAATTTCATCAGAAGCTGGATACGGTAATCAAAATTATTAGCGGGGGCATCAGCGGTGATGATCTCCTGCCGTATGAAACCATCATTTATAATATCCGTTTGCCCCGGATTATCCTGGTGGCAATTACCGGTGCATCCCTGTCGCTGGTGGGGATCCTGATGCAGACCATAACCCGCAATGAACTGGCCGACCCGTATATTCTCGGGGTTTCCTCCGGTGCCAGCGCGGGGGCGGTATCTGCCATTGTGCTCGGGTTATTTGCTTTTATGTCACCGTATAATGTCTATATCGGTGCATTTGCCGGCGGGCTGATTTCCACTGCTATTATTGTCCTGTTTAATTTCAAAAAGAGCAATATGACCAATCTGGTGCTGATTGGTATCGGTATTTCCAGTCTGTTTTCTGCTATCACTACTGCCATTATTTATCTGTCCAAGAATGAAAGTCAGGTTAAAAGTGCAATGTTCTGGATGCTGGGCAGTTTCTCCGGTATTAAATGGTCTTATATCCCGCTGCCGCTGGTGGCATTAATTGCAGTATTAATTTTTTGTCTGTTATTCAGCAATGTGCTTGATACGTTATTACTGGGTGCAGATGCATCTGCACAATTAGGTGTAAATGTCGGTGCCATCAAGCTGGCAGTGATTATTTTATCATCTTTTGTGGTCTCTATTATTGTGGCCAATGTCGGTGTGATTGCGTTTATCGGTCTTATTATTCCGCATATTGTCCGTAATACGATTTCCGTGAAGCACTTTAAGTTATCGCTCTATTCCTGCCTGGTCGGTGGTGCATTTCTGGTGATTATTGATACGATTTCCCGCAGCTGGTTTAAACCGGAGGAAATTCCGGTCGGTATTCTGACCTCACTGATAGGTGCACCGCTGTTTGTTTATATCATTATTAAAGCGAACAGGAGCCGGTAACGTGAGTACTGTTGATATTAATGACCTGAATTATAACGGGATACTGAAAGACATTAATCTGTCATTTTCCGGCAAAAGAGTGATCGGTATTGTCGGGCCTAACGGCTCCGGTAAAACGACTTTATTACGGCATATTTACCGGGATATCAAAACCCGGGGCACCGTTTTCTTTGATAACACGGATGTGGCTCAGTTTTCTGTCAAATCACTCGCCCGCAATATCTCGGTACTGACGCAGTTTAATGACCAGGTGGAAGGCAAACTGACCATTGAGGAAATCGTGGTGATGGGGCGGATGCCGTATAAAAAACATTACGTGGATTACAGCGACCGGGATTTTGTGATTGCAGACAACTACATGGCATTGTTTGGTCTGCAGAAAATGAAAAATAAAGAGTATCACGCACTGTCCGGTGGTGAGAAACAGCGGGTGATGCTGGCGAAATGTTTTTCCCAGGAAACCGATATTATGATCCTGGATGAGCCGACCAACCACCTGGATATCCGCTATAAAGTGGAAGTAATGAAAGCGCTGGCCGCATCAGAATCCACCGTAATTATGACCATTCACGATATTAATTTATCCGCAAAATACTGTCAGCATCTGATCCTGATGAATGACGGGCAAATTTATGCGCAGGGCACACCGGCGGAAGTACTAACCCGAGAGTGCTTGTTTGATGTATTTGGTGTGGAATTTACGGTATTACCGGTAGAAGACCGTGTTGCTATATTTTTATAATCCGGATGAGGAAATTATGAAAAAATTATTATTAGGTACCCTGGTTATCTCTGCATTGTTTTCCGTGACAGCCACTGCGGAAAATAAAAAAGCACAGGCTTATGTTCCTGTTGAATTCAGTGCAAAACTGGATGGCAACGAATATCACTTTAAACCGGAAACATCCCCGCAGCGTATTGTTTCTCTCAGCCAGATCACCACCGAAATGCTGCTGGCACTGGATTTGGGGGACCGTATGGTCGGTACCGCTTTTCTGGAAGAGCCGATTTATCCGCCGGTAAAAGCAGCATATGACAAAATTCCCGTATTGGCAGAAAAATGGCCGTCTTACGAAGTCTTTATGTCTGTCAAACCCGATTTCGCCACCGGCTGGGCAAACTCATTCTCAAAACTGGCACTGGAAGCCAATAAAATTGTGCCGGAAGGGGTTGCCGTTTATGTGCCGGAATCCATGACATCACCGAAAGCAGATGTGAATACCTATTTTAACGACATGCTGAAATTTGGTGAGATCTTCGGTGTGCAGGAGACAGCTGAAAAATACGTGGCAGCAGAAAAAGAAAAACTGAATACCGTTATCAGCCAGATTCAGGCGTATCCGGAAAAAACCGCCTTTATTTTTGATTCTCAGGACGGTAAACCCTATACCTTCTTTGATGGTTATACCTCAGAGATGCTGAAACTGATTTCTGTTAAGAATATTTTTGCCGGCAAAAATACCGGAAAAACCTGGGCGGTCGGTAACTGGGAAGATGTGATTATGTCTGATCCGGAAGTGATCATTATTCCTGTCTATAAAGGCTTCCGTAATGATGATGATTATGACCAGAAAGTGGCATTTATTGAAGCCATGCCGGAAATGCAGGGTGTAAAAGCCGTGAAAAATAAAAATTATATTAAAGTGAATCTGTCTGAATTAGTGCCGGGACCGCGTTCGATTGATATTTTGCCGGTGCTGGCAAAAGAAATTCATGAAAAACCGTAACGTTCTCTGAGTTCCGCACCGGGTTTCCGGTGCGGACAGTTAAATAATCAGAACAGATAAATCAGGGTATAGAAAAATACCAGCGTCAGAACCACGGTCAGCAGGGTATTTTTAATCAGCCGTGCGGCGATAATACAGAACAGTGTACCCCATAAATACGGATTATCACTGATATCACGGAACTGCTGTTCCTCCAGTAATATAATCGGTGCGCAAATAGCCACCAGCAGACAGGGCGCGGAATAGGTCAGGGCCTGCTGAATAAAAACCGGCAGCCGCAACGGTAATCCCGGAATCAGAAAAATAAAGCGCAGCGAAAACAGCATCAGTGTCAGTGCGAATATTAATCCCCAGCTCATTTTACATCCCCCCATTTACGCCCCAGCAGAACGGCCAGCAGCATGGCGCTGACGCCGGCAATCACCGCGCTGCCCTGTACACCGGCGCGGGTCAGAATAATCGTGACCACAAAGGAGAACAGGGCCCCGGCGAGTGCACTTTTTGATTTGATCAGCGGCACCACAATCGCCAGCAATGTCGCCACCACCGAAAAGTCGAGCCGGAGCCGGCTCAGGTCGCTGATGCTGTGTGCCAGCACAATGCCGAGAATACTGACCAGCACCCAGACCAGATAAAAACTCAGTCCTGCGCCGAACAGATACGCAAAACTCAGGCGCTGCCGCCCGGCGACACTGACCGCAAACAGTTCATCCGTCAGCAGAAAACCGATACCGGCCCGCTGCAGCGGGGAAAAAGGGCGCACATGCGGGCGCAGTGTCAGCCCGTACAGCAGGTGTTGTGAGGTGATAAAAAAGACGGACACGATAATGGTGATCACCCCGGCACCGCTGTTAAGCAGGCCGAGTGTTACCAGTTGGGCAGCACCGGCAAAGACCATTGCGGACATCGCGACACTTTGTGCAAAGGTCAGGCCGCTGTCCACCGCCATCGATCCGGCGAGGATCGCCCACGGCACCACGGCCAGGTTGAGCGGGGTCATATGCAGTGCGCCGGTGAGGAAATCTTTCAGCGGAGAGGCGGGTAAATCTGTGGTTGTTGTCATTGTTATCATCCGTACAGCGTAAAACAGTCCGGATACTCTGCCATGACACAACAACAGAAAGATTGTACAAAATTGTTCAGCGGGATCAGCGGTGCAGCATAAATTTGCCCGGTGAGACTCCCATTGCCCGTTTAAAATGGCGGGTAAAGTGGCTTTGGTCGGTAAATCCGCACTGTAAAGAAACATCCGCCGGGCGGTCGCCATTTTGCAACAGCTGACGCGCTTTGCGCAGGCGTGCCTGAATCAGCCACGCGTGGGGCGGCATGCCGTAACGCAGACGGAACTGGCGCAGAAAATACCACGGGCTGAGATTCGCCATTGCGGCCAGTTCATCCAGGGAATAATCGGTTTCCGGATGGCTGTTCATCATCTCTGCAATATGCTGCAGGCGCTGACCGGCCGGGGTGATCTCCGCCGGGCGAAAGCCTTTTTTATTGTGGCGGGTGATAAGCCAGGCCAGGGTTGAGAGCAACAGGGAGCCTTTCAGCAGCCGGTTATCCGGCTTCAGCAATACATCAAACAGCAGGCGTAACTGTGCGGCAAGGCCGGGATCATGGACCACCGCGTGAGAAAACCAGGGGACAAAGCCCCGATCGGCCGATTTGAGATCCTGCATCAGCGCATCCAGCATTTCCGGTGTCGGATAAATCGCACGGTAGGCCCAGCCGGTTTCCAGTGCCGATGAACCAGTGTGGATTTCATCGGAATTCACCAGAATGATATCGCCGGTCGGGGCATAATGATTACTGCCGGTGCGGAAAAACTGCTGAACACCTTCGTCAATCACACCAATACAAAAGCCTTCGTGCGTATGGCGGCTGAATTTCTGCTGATAGTAACGGGCAGAGATCATCCCCAGACCATAAAAATCGTCCAGATGAAAATAATCAGCCTGTTCACGGCAATGCCCGTCACTCTGCATGGTGTGTCCTGCTCTGTCTTTACGGTAACCAGTTATTATCGCGCTGCGTTACATTCTGTCTTGTACAAAATTGCGCAGCTGCGCGATATCAGCCGATCAGTTTCCGTGCTGCCAGGTCTTTCACAATCAGTGCCGCGACCAGAGAACAGCGGGGCAGATCACGGCTGTCCAGCCAGTCCAGTTCAGCAATTTCCGCGGCCGGTTGCAGTACGCCGGTAAATTCCGCCTGATAACAGCGGATACGCACCTGTGTGCCATCCTGTTTACCGTCCGCCTGACCGGTGAATTCCCCGTAAAACGTGATGGTGTCCGGTTTCAGTGTCACCGTCAGTTCTTCGTCAATTTCGCGGAACAGAGCCTGTTCGTCAGTTTCACCGGCTTCGCGTTTGCCGCCCGGCGCGTAGAACAGGGTTTTGTTATGAGAGCGGACCATGGCTACCTTGCCGTCTTTCAGCGTGATCAGTGCCAGTTTATCGATCATTTTTGCCGTCATTGCTGTTCCTTTATCACTCTGGTGAATGTGTGCTTTGCAGCCATTATGACACTGTGCTTTCCGGAGAGTGTCAACTTTTTTGCTACTGACAGTTTCCGTGACTGATCTTCCGTGCTGATCGCAGATTTGCCAGGATAAGCACCGGATATATCCGCACTATCAATTCACATTATTTATATCAGGAGCATTTATCGTGCTTCCTGCGGGTATCTCTATGAAAAATAACGTTATGCTGATTTTACTCTCGCTGTCACTGGCGGTCTTCGGCGTCATTACCACAGAAGTGGCGGTGATTGGTCTGCTGCCTGCCGCAACTGACGGAACAGTTGCAGATCACGGCACCGCAGGTCGGGTTTCTGGTCAGTATCTATGCTGTGGTGGTCGCCATTACCGGGCCTGCCATCACGCTGATGCTGGGGCGCTATAACCGCAAAACAGTTTTGCTGGTGATTATGGCGATTTTTATTATTTCCAATATCGCGTATGCCATTACGCATCAGTATGATGTGATTCTGTTTTTCCGTATTTTACCGGCACTGACGCACGCGGTATTTTTTGCTATTGCCCTGGTGGTGGCCGCCAATGTGGTGCCGCCTGCACGATCTGCCCATGCGATTGCCATTGTTTTTTCCGGGGTGGCTGTCGGCATGGTGCTGGGAATGCCGCTCAGTGCCTTTATTGCGGAAATGTTTACACTCAATGCTGCGTTCTGGTTCGGTGCGCTGACCAGTGTGGTTGCTTTTACGGGGATCGCGCTGTTTGTGCCGTCATTACCGGTGACACAGGCGCTGAAAGTGCGTGAACAGCTGGCGATTCTGCAACGTCGTGATGTATGGCTGAGTATTGCGGCAGTGACACTGATTTTTTCGGCGATGTTTGCAGGGTTCAGTTATATCGCCGGTTATCTCGTCACTATCACCGGTTTTTCCAACAATACGACCAGCGCATTATTGGTGGTGTTCGGCATCAGTGGTTATTTCGGCAACTTTATTTTCAGCCGGTATTTACAGCGCAATGTCATTAAAACCACGTCACTGTATCCGCTGCTGTTTATCCTGATTTACCTGGCGGTCTGGCTCTGCGGTCCTTCGCTGCGGCTGATGGTGCCGGTGGTGGTGCTCTGGGGAATACTGCATACGTCCGGGCTGATTGTCAGCCAGACCCGGCTGCTGCGTGAAGCCGGGAACACGCCGGAATTTGCCAACAGTCTGTATATCGGATTTTCCAATCTCGGGATCACCCTGGGCGCAATGGCCGGCGGGCGGATGATCCGCAGTTTTGGCGTTGAAACCATTATCTGGGAGGGAATTGTCTTTGCGGCGGTAATCCCGGAAAAAGAATCCGTTTTCTGCATGAGCGATTTATCACAGTGATGGTTAATGATTTCATCATAATCGTTTTCTGTGATAAAAATCATCAGCTCTGCTCTGTTAACACATAAAAAGGATAATAACGTTGAATACCCGCACTTATCAGTTTTACCAGGTCGATGTTTTTTCTGATGTACCGCTGCTCGGCAATGCGCTGGCGGTGGTGGTTGATGCAGATGATATGACGGATGAGGAAATGCACCGTTTTGCCCGCTGGACAAACCTCAGCGAAACCACCTTTTTGCTGAAACCGCAGGATCCGCAGGCCGATTACCGGGTCCGCATTTTTACGCCGGACGGTGAATTGCCGTTTGCCGGACACCCGACCCTGGGTACCTGTTATGTCTGGCGCGAAACACAGCAGTTTAATGATAAGCGCGATATTATTCAGGAGTGCGGAGTCGGTATGGTGACTGTCCGTCAGCAGGATAACCGGCTGGCATTTGCAGCCCCGGCACTGTTACGCGGCGGGGATACTGATCCGCAGCAGGTGGCATATATTGTGAAAGCACTGGAGCTGCGTGATGAAGATGTGGTGCGCTCCGCATGGGTGGATAACGGCCCGGGATGGATTGGCCTGCAACTGACTTCTGTTGCGAAGGTGCTGGCAGCGAAACCGGATTATTCTCTGCTGGACGGGTACGATATCGGCCTCTGTGCACTGTATGATGACCAGAGCGGACCGGTTCAGCTGGAAGTCCGTGCATTATGCTGTTCTCTGGGGGAAGAAGACCCGGTGACCGGCAGTCTGAATGCGTCGCTTGCCCAGTGGCTGACCGGCGAAGGTATTTTACCGGAATGCTATGTGGCCGGACAGGGACAGGTTATCAGCCGTGACGGCAAAATCTTTGTCACTAAGGAAGCGGGTCAGGTATGGGTTGCCGGGGATGTGACCTGTGTGATCACCGGACAGGCAGCGCTGCGCTGACTGAAAACAAACCAAAAGGATAATTACCGTGAACAACAAAACCCATTCCTTTTATCAGGTTGATGTGTTTTCTGATGTGCCGCTGCTGGGTAATGCACTGGCGGTGGTGGTTGATGCGGATGATCTGACGGATGAGGAAATGCACCGTTTTGCCCGCTGGACAAACCTCAGTGAAACCACCTTTTTGCTGAAACCGCAGGATCCGCAGGCTGATTACCGTGTCCGCATTTTCACCCCGGATGGTGAATTGCCGTTTGCCGGACACCCGACCCTGGGCAGTTGCCATGTCTGGAAGCAGTATACCGGTTTCAGTGAAACGCGGGATATCATTCAGGAATGTGCCGCCGGGCTTATTACGCTGCGTCAGTCTGAACAGGGAACTGCCTTTGCCGCACCACCGATGATTAACGAGCGGGATCTGACAGAAGACGAGTGCAATACGGTTGCATCGGCATACGGTATCCCCCGCAGTGCCATTTTGCAGGCAAAATATATTGATAACGGCCCGGCATGGACAGGGATTGAGGTGGATTCCGTTGCCCGCCTGCTGGCAATCACCCCGGATTATGCGGTGCTCAGCCAGTCAGGGAATAATGCGCTGTATAAAATCGGCGTGTTTTCCCGGTATCCGGCAGGCAGTGATGCCGTACTTGCGGTAAGGGCATTTATTAACCGCAGAGGCGCGGAAGACCCGGTAACCGGCAGCCTGAATGCAGCACTGGCACAGTGGCTTATCAGCAACGGCACATTGCCGTCGCACTATCTGGCGCGGCAGGGTGAAAGTGTGAAACGTGACGGCTGGCTGAGTGTCCGGCAGGATGCCGACGGGATCTGGGTCGGCGGTGTTGTGACAGACTGTATCCGGGGTCAGGTTTCACTGCGCTGAAAAATACTCACCGGCGGATATTATGCCGCCGGTGATGTCAGTGCAGACTGCAATACCATCTGACCGGCACGAACCATCTCTGCCAGTTGCCCGGCACTTTCACCGGCCCGGGCGCGCAGGGAAATACTGTGCAGGAACGCAGTCAGTGTTTTCGCCAGCAGCGGGGCGCAATCCGGATCGTGCAGCGCAGTTTTCTCTTCATTCAGACAATCCAGCACCATCATCTCCTGCGCCGCAATCACTTCCTGCAGACGCTTGCGGATGGCAGGGTCGTACACTTCGGCGGCGGCTGTCGATAACACCATGCATCCTGCAGGGCCGTGCTCTCCGGTATAAAGGGTGACGGTTGCCTGTAACCAGCGGGTCAGGCGGGCGGCCAGCGGCTCACCGGGCGTCTGCGGTGCCAGTGCGGCGGAGTAATGCGCCTGAGCGATTTCACCGAACCTGTCCATTGCCAGCTGATAAAGCCGTTCTTTATTACCGAAAGCAGCGTACAGGCTGGGTTTCCTCATGTCCGTTTCTGCGGCCAGTTCATCGAGAGACGTTGCGGTATACCCTTTGCGCCAGAACTGCGCCATGATTTTATCCAGTGCGGCGGCACTGTCGTAATTCCGGGGTCTGCCTTTTTGTGCCATTTGATTACCGATCAGTATAAAAACAATTTACATCATTGTACCTCATGCATTATTTTACCGGTTAGTAAATAAATGTTGTCACGGAGTATTTTGATGTCTGATCATGATTATGCAGTTGAAACTATTTACGGGCTGAGCACGCCTTCCATTCAGGCGCTGATCGCTGCCGGACGCGCATCACAGCCCGCATTACTGAAAGTCGGCATTTTTGTCTGTCCGGGTTATATGCCGATGGATATCAACGGTGCGCAGTCTGTTTTTACGATTGCAGGGGCGGAAATCTATTTTATCTGGAAACGCCGGGAGCTGGTGGAGGGCTATATCGGCTGGCCGACGATGCCGACAATGACCTTCGATGAGTGTCCGGATGATCTGGATGTACTGGTGACCGGTATGGTGCCGCCTGAGGTGATTGAAGATCCGGAGGTGATCCGCTTTTTCGCGCGGGCAGGGCAAAAAGCAAAATATGTGATTGGCACCTGTTACGGTTCGCTGATGCTGGGTACAGCCGGATTACTGAAAGGCAGAAGGGCAACCAGTAACAGTAATGTGGTGCCGATGCTGCCGGATGTCGGGGCTGTTACCGTCGGCGGCAGTGATGTGGTGATAGACGATACTATCTACACCTCCGGCCCGGCTACCGGTTCGTTTGATGCCTCATTACTGGTGCTGAAAGCCCTGCGGGGTGAGGAACTGGCTGCGCTGGTTGAACTGGCGATTGAATATGACCCGCGCCCGCCGTTCCGCACTGGCTCCCCGCAACTTGCAGGGCCGGAAATGACCGCCATATCACAAAGTATGACCGCGCCGCTGAACCGGCAATATCACGAAGCGGCGAAACGGGGCTATGCCCGTTATCAGCAGATGATTCAGGACTGACAAACCGGGTAATAGGTTGTCAAATCCGGGATTTTGTTTTTTATCCAGTCAGTGATAAGAGACAATGCTCCCGGATGATAGGCTTCCCGTCCGGCATACAGAAACTGCCACTGGCGCAGTACCGGCCAGTCGCTGCTGAGCTGATAATTATAGGCGGGTGCCTGTAATAAACCGTGCCCGGCCTGCGGAAAGACAATGACTTTTGTCTTTGGATTATCTTTCAAAAGTGACTGATAACGGCAGGAATTCTGCCGGGCATCGACATTCAGATCTTCCGCGCCCCATACCGCCAGCACACGCCCGTTCATCTGAGGGATTGCCGGGGTGGCATCACTGAGATAATTTTTGACCACAAATTCAAAGCGGTCGGGTGTCATATCACTACGTTGTGCCGGGTCTTTTGAGCCATTGCGGCCAAATATCCGGTCATTCTCTGCCTGTTCTGCTGCCAGCAATTGTTTAATGTCTCCCGGCGATTTTCCCTGCTGTGCGTAGCGCAGCCCCTGATAAAATTGTCCCTGATCCCGCCAGTTCACCGCACCGCCGATAATCACGGAAAAATCAGGCTGCGATTGTGCCGCCGCTGCCGGGATCACCCATCCTGCCTGGGAGAAACCAAGAAAGCCAATCTGCACCGGGGTATTCTGATAAAGGGATTGCAGCAATGTCAGTGCGGCCACGGCTTCCTCTGCGCGATCATCCATTGATTGATGCAGCCAGTTTCCCTGACTGTTACCGATACCGGCTTTATCCCAGGAAAATACTGCAATACCGGCATCCAGCAGGGTATTAAACAGCGGGTTATATCCGTTGTCTGAATATCTGTCCTGCGGGCCGTCACCGTGGATTATCACGGCAACCGCTGCCGGATGTCCGTTGCCGGGCAGCAGCAGGGTACCGGAAAGCCTGTTTCCCTGTGAGGTGAAGGTCAGTTCTTTTGCCACTGCATTGTCAAAATCAAAATCATCAAGATGGCTGGTAAAAAACAGTACCAGTCCGGCAATCAGTAACAGCAGAGCAAGCCCGGCAAGTTTCCGGCGGAAATAACGCTGTATCATGTTGTTATTCTTCGCCCCCGCGAACAGTGATCATCGCAGGGAATGCAGGGCGGAGAAAGGCGGCAGCAGCGGCTCGGGCCAGCGTTTCGGTATCGCACTCTTCGCGGTTGGATAACGCGACGATAGTGGTGTCTGATTTTGTCAGCCGGATAAAGTAAGTGCTGGTACCCATCCAGCCTCCGGCATGTTCCAGACTCAGCTCACCGAAATGATGAAGGGTATGTAACCCCGCAGCATAAGGCTCATAATCCGTAACGGGCGTGCCGTTTTTTGTCAGCGGGGAAAGGGTTTCTGACATCTGTTGTATCAGCGCAGTACCACCGATGCGGGCGGTGCGGTAGTTTTCGCCCCATTTCATCAGGTCAGCGGCACTGGAATGTACCGCGCCGTCGCCGGTGTGTGTCCACGGGCTTTCAGAAATCCGCCACTGACCGGCAGCTTTGCCGTAGCCGGTGGCAATGGTCTGCGGTGCCGGATATTGCTCAACAATAAAAGTATGGTTCATTTCCAGCGGTGCAAAAATCCGTTCACGGGCAAAATCAGCAAATGACTGCCCGCTGACCCGCTCAATAACCTGAGATAGCAGAAAATAGCCGGTATTACTGTAATCATGGCGGGTTCCGGGCGGAAAATCCGCTTCTGTCTGACTGACCAGATCCGCCAGGGTTTCCTGTGGTGTCAGCGGATCATAAAAGCCGGTTTTACGGGCAAAAGCCAGATCCATATAATCCTTCAGTCCGCCGGTGTGGTGCAGCAGGTGGCGTAATGTCACCGGACGTGCATATTCGCCCAGCTCCGGCAAGACGGACAAAACAGAATCACTGAGCGAAATTTTACCTTCCTGCACCAGTAACAGCAGCGAAAATGCGGTGAATTGTTTGGAAACGGAGGCTAAGTTGAAAATAGTGTCCGGTGTTACCGGCGTGCGGGTTGCCACATCCGCCATGCCCCGGCAGCTGTACCATGTTGCGCCGTTATCGGTATGTACCATGACGATAACACCGGGCTCATCCGGCGAAAAGCCTTCTGTCAGCGCATTCAGTGCCGTTTGCATTATTGTTTCTCTCTTATTTTTACAGGGCAGGTTTATTTTAAGACTAATTGCGCTGAAAAATATTGTCGAGAAGATACTGAGATGCGCCGTCAGCGGCTTAAGGTAGTGTTCAGATTAACCGGTGCGTTTAAAACACTGGCTGTGTTGCAGAACAAAGTCGATAAAACAGCGCTGCCGGGGAGAAAGTGCCTGACTGCGGTAATACACCGCATTAATCGGTAGTTTGTTTTCATAAGTGTATGATGTCAGAACCTGACGAAATTCCCCGTTTTCGCGCATTTCGTGTGTCACAAAATCGGAAATACAGGCAATTCCCGCGCCGGAACGTGCCAGATTGCAGATAATTTCCCCGCTGCTCGCAGCCAGTGACGGGGTAATTTTCAATCCCTTTTTATTACCGTTATACAGCGGCCAGGTGTTCAGGCTTTCCGGTGTGATAAATCCCAGCAGAGTGTGCTGTGCCAAATCTTCCGGCGTTTTCGGTTCGCCATGCTGCTGAAGATAACGCGGACTGGCCAGAATCCGCTGGCGGGTGTAGCCCATCAGCGTGGCATGCAGGGAAGAATCCGCCAGCGGACCGAAGCGGAATGCGATATCGGTTTGTTTTTCCAGTAAATTGGTGATGCCTTCATAGTTAGTCAGTTCAAGACGGATTTGCGGATAACGTTCATGGAATTGTGTCACCAGCGGTGCTATCACATGGAGCTGAACAGGTGTTGAAGCATCAATACGCAGTGTGCCGGAGGGGATCTCTTTGTGGTTCATCAGCACATCTTCCGCTTCCTGCGCCAGTTGCACCACATCACGGGCTTTTTGTAAAAACAATGCGCCTTCTTCACTCAGTTTAAGCCGCCGCGTGGTGCGGTACAGCAGCGTACTGTTCATCTTTTCTTCAAGACGCAGCAGGGCGCGGCTGATGGCGGATACGGTCAGCCCGTTTTGTGCGGCAGCGGCTGTGACGGAGCCGCTGTCAACGACGGCAATAAATGCCCGCATTTCTTCCAGGGTGATTTTCATTATTGCGTTTTATTCAATTGTTTTTTGCAGATTAGCGGCTGTTTCCGCAAAAATCAATGTGGCAGAATCGCCGTCCTGACAACACTGTGACGTTGTTTTTTATTCTGAGGACATTATGCGAACAAATACTGCTCTGTTATCCCTGTCTGTCGGCGCGTTTGCTATCGGGGCAACGGAATTTTCCCCGATGGGTATGCTGCCGGAAATCGCCGGGTCACTGGCTGTTTCCATTCCCGCCGCCGGGATGCTGGTTGTGGTGTATGCACTGGGCGTGATGCTGGGTGCACCGGTGATGACGTTACTGCTGATCCGGCGTTCGCCCAAAGCGGCACTGATTTTCCTGATGAGCATCTTTACGGCAGGTAATGTGCTGTCGGCACTGGCGCCGGATTACAATACACTGCTGTTTGCCCGCTTTATCACCAGTCTGAATCACGGCGCGTTTTTCGGCATCGGTGCGATGGTGGCGACACGGGTGGTAGCCAAAGGCAAAGAAGCCGGGGCGATTGCAGGTATGTTTATGGGGCTGACCATTGCCAATATCGGCGGCGTTCCGGCGATCACCAAACTGTCTCAGATGCTGGGCTGGCGTGAATCCTTCTTTGTGGTCAGTCTTCTCGGCCTGCTGACAATGGCGGCGCTGTTGCGATCACTGCCGCGTAATATGCAGGGACAAGAACTTAATCTGCGCCGTGAATTACAGGTACTGACCCGTCCGGCGGTATTACTGGCAATGTTGTGTACTGTGCTGGGTGCCAGTGCCATGTTTACGTTTTATACCTATATTGCCCCCGCACTGACCTTTATCTCGTCTGTGCCGGAAACGCAGATCAGCATCATGCTTGTTCTGGTCGGACTGGGCTTCACACTGGGGAATTATCTGGGCGGTGTATGGGCAAACCGTTCGGTTTCCCGCACATTGTACGGATTATTTGCACTGCTGGCGCTGACGATGGTTCTGTTTCCGCTTATGGCCCGTGACACTGTCACTGCGGGGATTATGCTGGTTATCTGGGGAGCGGCCAGTTTTGGTATCGTTCCGCCGCTTCAGGTAAAAGTGATGCAGGTAGCCTCAGAAGCGCAGGCGCTGGCCTCATCAGTCAATATCGGTGCCTTTAATCTCGGCAATGCAGTCGGTGCCGCGCTGGGCGCATCGGTGCTGGCAAACGGTGGTGATTATGCCGGTGTCAGTTATGCAGGGGCAGCGGTAGCCGCCGCCGGATTAGTGGTGCTGCGGATAACCTTACGCCGGACAAAATCGCAGAAGCCTGCTTCAGATGCAGAGCAATGCACGACTATATAAATGAATCAGCAGGTTAAACCAGTATGGCAGTCCGTGATGTAAATCCACGGACTGCTTGTCTTTTATGCGGGTTATTGATTAGAGTGGTGAATTCTGTTTACTGCTAACCGGTGATTTTGCTATGACAACCTCTTCTGACACAACATTCCGTACGTTGTATCCGGCCATTGAGCCTTATGAGACCGGGTTTCTCGATGTTGGTCATGGTCACCGGATCTATTACGAACGCACCGGCACACCCGGTGCGAAACCGGCTGTTTTCCTGCACGGCGGACCCGGCGGCGGAATCAGCCCGGAATACCGGCGCTATTTTGATCCAGCCCGTTATGATGTGCTGCTGTTTGACCAGCGCGGTTGCGGGCGTTCAACACCGCATGCGGAAATTTCCCATAACACCACATGGGATCTGGTGGAGGACATTGAGCGGCTGAGAAAGCATATCGGTGTCAGTAAATGGCTGGTATTCGGCGGCTCCTGGGGTTCGAGCCTCGCACTGGTATACAGTGAAACGCATCCGCAGCAGGTCAGTGAAATCATTTTGCGCGGTGTGTATACCGTGACAGAGGCGGAACTGAACTGGTATTACCAATTTGGCGTTTCACAGATGTTCCCGGAAGAGTGGGAAGCCTTTTTGGCACCGGTTCCGGTGCAGGAACGGCACAATATGATTGCTGCCTATCATAAACTGCTGACCGGTGATGATGTTCAGGTTCAGCTGGCGGCGGCCAAAGCCTGGACTCTGTGGGAAGGGAAAACCACCACACTGCTACCGGATGCAGAGCACGTTGGCGAATTTACTGATGACCATTTCGCCATCGCCTTTGCCCGGCTGGAAAATCACTATTTTTATCACCGGTGCTGGCTGGAGGAAGGTCAGTTGCTGCGTGATATTCACCGGCTGCAGGGTATTCCGGGAATTATTGTTCACGGCCGTTATGATATGCCGTGTCCGGCAACCTTTGCGTGGCATCTGCATAAAGCCTGGCCGGGATCGGTGCTGCACCTGATTGAAGGTGCAGGGCACGCGATGTCTGAACCGGGGATCCGGGATCAGCTGCTGCGGGCCACAGACTATTTTGCCGGTCAGGAGCCATGACCGGTAATCTGCAGGGTATTTTGGGGCTGGTGATCACCAGCTCCGTGCTGATTGCCATTCCGGGGCCGAGTATTTTGTTTCTGGTCGGCCAGGCGTTATCTGCCGGGAAGAAAAATGCCCTGAAAGGCGTGGCGGGAAATGCCATCGGTATGTACAGCATTGCGGTATTGCTTTCTTTCGGAATTGGTGCGGTGCTGATGTCTTCTCCGCAGATCCTGATGATTATCCGTCTGATCGGGGTACTGGTTTTGCTGCTGATTGGCTGGCAGTATGTCCGGGCATCCCGGATCAGTATGGCGATGGATATGCCGGCGAATAAAGGCCGTCAGTCGTTGTTTGCCGGTATTATTGTCGGTGCCGCGAACCCGAAATCCGTGATTATGTTTGGTACGATTGTTCCCGGATTTACCGGTGAAATTCCGCCGGAGATGTCCGCTACCACTGTGTTGCTGCTGATGTCGCTGATCCCGATAGCCCTGGGCATTGTTATCGATATTATCTGGGTTTATGCCGCACATGCTGTTAAATCCGCATCATTTTTCCGGGGAAACAGTCTGCGCTGGTTTAATCTGTGCGGCGGTATCCTGATGATCCTTATGGCATTACTGCTGGCGGTGGCATCGGTGATTTAATCTTCACTGGTAACCGGCGTATACACCAGTAACCGGTTGGATTTATCGATATCAAATGTCAGGGACGCATACTCGTAGGTTTCCCGTCTGCCGTTAAATTCAATTTCACGGATACCGTTACAGGGCTGATATATTTCGTGTTTATTCCACAAGATGTCAAAAGCCGCAGATTCCTGACATAACGCCGTTATCATCCGCTGAATATTGGGGTCATGCTTTGTTCTGGCATAATCCCGGCGGAAACTGGCCAGCAGACGCTGAGCATCGGTTTCCCAATCAATAAAGCGGGTCTGATAGCGGGGATCGGTAAACAGCAAATAGAGAAAGTTACACATCCCGGGCTGTGCTTCAGAAAAGTGCAGGTAACGATCTGCTTTTTCATTATACGCCAGCACATCCCAGTGCAGATTCAGCACATAGCAGAGATAATTATCCGGAAAATCATCCAGCATCCGGGTGATAACCGGCGGCACATGATGCTCTGTATCACCGGAAGCTTCCGGAGCCCGCTGGTGAGCCAGCAGATACAGGTGCTGGCGTTCTGCTTCATTCAGACGCAGTGTCCGTGCCAGGTTGTCCAGAAAGCGGGTGGATACTCCGATTTCACGCCCTTGTTCCAGCCAGGTGTACCAGGTCAGGCCCACCCCGGCAAGTGCGGCGACTTCTTCGCGGCGCAGACCGGGAGTACGGCGGCGCGAAGTATGCGGCAGCCCCACACATTCCGGGGTCAGACTTTCGCGTTTTGTGCGTAAAAAATCAGCCAGTTCCGGCCGCGTGCGCGGGTTTTCACTCATTATCAGATGCCTTATGCTATGTTGCCCTGAGTTCCTGTCACTATTAGTAATAGTATAAACGGTTAAATTGTAACAGAATAACGACCTGATTATAGTCTCATTCCTGCTTTTAAAAATGGCAAAATGAGAAAAACATGAATCAGCAGCAACGTATTGCACTGTTTGTATTAGTCCTCGCCGGGTTTGTCACTATTTTTGATCTGTTTGTCGTCAATGTGGCGATAGTCAGTATCGAACGCGGCTTACAGGCTAGTTTCACTGAACTGACACTGATTATTGCCGGGTATGAACTGGCTTTCGGCCTGCTGCTGATCACCGGTGGGCGGTTGGGCGATATTTACGGACGCCGCCGGTTATATCAGGCCGGAATGGCCTTTTTTACACTCGCGTCACTGTTGTGTGCTGTCGCACCGACAGCCTTATTACTGGTGATTGCCCGTTTTATCCAGGGACTGGCTGCCGCATTACTGTTCCCGCAGGTGTATGCAGGTATTCGCCTGAATTTTGATGAAACACAGGCAAGAAAAGCATTCGGCTGGCTGGGGATGACGCTGGGGCTGGCCGCGATTGCCGGTCAGGCACTGGGAGGCTGGCTTATTACCCTGAATCTGTTTGATATGAGCTGGCGGCTGATTTTTCTGGTTAATCTCCCTGTTGGTATTCTGGCTCTGGTATTGTCCCGCCATTTACAGGAGGGGCGCGTTGCGGACGGACTCACCACTGACTGGCCGGGCGTACTGTTATCCGCTGCCGGAATTACCGCATTTCTGTTACCGCTTCTGATGTTACCGGTTTGGGGCCTGACACTTTTCAGTGCCGGATTGCTGTTTACGGGTATGGTTCTGTTGTTCTGTTTTGTCCGTTATCAGCAGCATTTATCACGCACCGGACAAACGCCGCTGTTTGATATTGCGGTATTGAGTAACCGGCCATTTGTTACCGGCACCGGCGCTGTGCTGTGTGTCTATGCCACCTCATCCGCATTTCCGCTGATACTTTCCCTGTTACTGCAAAACGGTATGGGGGCTACACCGCTGGAAGCCGGGCTGATTTTTGTACCGTCCAGTATCGGCTTTGTTATTGCCTCCTTTATTACCCCGCGAATGATTATCGGACGGGGCGAACCGGTGATTTATTACGGTGCATTAGGGTATGCCGCCAGTTATCTGGTATTAATTGCCGGGCTGAATTTCCTGCCGCAAAGCACCGCAAATACGATACTCAGCCTGTTTCTGTTTTTGGTCGGGTTCACACAGGGCATGATTATGACCCCGATGCTGAACATTGTGCTGTCCCGGGTTACACCGGCACAGGCTGGGATGGCATCCGGACTGACGGCCACATTACAGCAGATTGGTGCGGCAACCGGTGCAACCGCAGTATCGGTTATTTTACAGTTTTCACTCCGGCACAGCGGAGATACGGTACTGTTATCCACCCCGGCCGCAGTTTACAGTGTCAGCCTCGGGTTCAATGTGCTGATGGCACTGTGTGCCGCATATCTGATTTACCGCATAACACGCGCCCGGCAGCCGGAAATAGTTTCCTGTCTGTAGTGCATCATTACGGATGTATTAAAAAAAGAAAATACCCCGAATTGTGTATTTTCAGCCAATGTGATACCACGTAATGTACGAATAACAGCGATACAGGGAGTTGTCTGATGATTACAATTTCACACCTTGACCATCTGGTTCTGACGGTGGCCGATGTTGAAAAAACCTGTGATTTTTACCGTCGCGTACTGGGGTTTTCGGTCATTACGTTTCGCGGGGATCGCAGGGCTTTAGTGTTTGGCCGCCAGAAAATTAACTTGCATCAGGCAGGAAATGAATTTCTGCCGAATGCGGATAAACCGGTACCCGGTTCAGCAGATCTCTGTTTTCTCACCGGGACCCCGGTTGAACAGACGCTGGCGCATCTGGCAAAAGAAAAAATTGTTGTGGAAGAAGGGCCGGTGGAACGCACGGGGGCAACCGGCCCGATAATATCAGTCTATTTCCGTGACCCGGATTTAAACCTGATCGAGATTGGCCTGCCGGTGACGTCCCGGCCGGTATAAGCGGATAACAAAACCGCAAATCAATATCAGCACTATTGCAGCACAGATGAGTGCTGCAATGACATTTTCCTGTAAGGAGAACGCAGACACCATCATGCCACCGGCAGCAGACCCGGCAGCAATACCGGTGTTGAAAAAGGCGATATAAAGTGACCCGGTTATTTCAATCGCTTGTGCGCTGTAGCGGATCATCCAGTTCATCAGCGTCACAGATACGCCGCCGTATGCCATTCCCCAGAGCGTGAGAATAATGATGTGTGATGCAGGAACGGCAGGCAGCAGGAGTAACCCTGCCAGGCTCAGGGCAATACCGCCGGTAATGCAGAATACGGCACGGAACAGATGACGACCGGACAATAACCCCAGCACGAAATTACCGGCAATACCTGCAATGCCGTACAGCGCCAGTAACCCGCTGAGTTCATGTGCCTGCAACTGAGGATCCCGTTGCAGAATCGGGCGGACAAAGGTAAATGCCATAAAGTGGGCAGTCACCAGCAGTAATGTGATCAGCAAGCCTGTCCGGATAACCGGGCGGCGGAGCTGGGTCAGAAAATCGCGGACAGCTGGTGCCTGAACCGGCGGCAGAGAGGGAAGATTCAGCATCAGCAGCAACACGGCCAGGGAAAACAGGCTCATGATACCAAACACACCACGCCAGCCGACCCATTCACCGAGGATCACCCCGGCGGGAATTCCCAGTACGGATGCAGCGGCAACACCGGCAAATATCAGAGAGGTGGCAAGCGCCACATGCCGGGAATCGACCAGCCTGACAGCTATTCCGCCGGCGATTGCCCAGATCCCGCCGATGCTCAGCCCGACAATAATCCTGGCCGCGACCAGAACAGAGAAGTGGGTGGCTGTTGCCGCACAGATATTGGCCACCATTAATAACAGCATCAGTATCATCAGCAGATAACGACGGTTCAGGCGGCCGGTGAACAGAATAATCAGGGGGGAACAAAGCGCAGCGACCAGGGCCGGTATGGTTAGCATCAGGCTGACATACGCCTGCGGCACCCGGAACTCTGCCGCAACCGGTGTCAGTAACCCGACCGGCAGCATCTCTGTGGTGACCACGGCAAACGTTGCGAGGGTCAGCGCAACAACAGAAAACCATCCCCGGCGGGCAGGCGGCAATGAAGGTGATAAACAATGACTGTCTGACATACATTCCTCATGGTAATAACTTTACTTGAGAAGAGAGTCTATCTGCGCCAGTATGACAGATAAATATCATCTTTGGCCAAACACCGGGGACAAATCGTGGCAGATAAAAATGGTTTACTGCTGGATAACTTATTCGATGTGCTGGTTTTTGTACGGGTCAGTGAAACCGGTAATTTCACATCAGCAGCTGAAAAACTACAGATTTCACGTTCCGCTGCCGGAAAATGCCTTCAGCGCCTGGAAAACCGTGTCAGTACCCGCCTGCTTCACCGGACCACACGGCGGTTGCGTCTCACAGAAGAGGGCGAATGTTTTTATCTGCATGCCAAACGGATATTATCCGAGGTGGATGATGCGGAAAATGCATTATATGAAGGCAGACAAAAACCTTCCGGCACATTGCGGGTCGCTGTTCCTGTGGTTTTTGGCCGCAATTATGTGATGCCGGTGATACAACAGTATGCCGCACAATGGCCCGATGTTGATATTGATGTCAGTTTTTCTGATGATTACTGTGATCTGATTCAGGAAGGTATTGATGTGGCCGTGCGTATCGGCGGTAATGATGATAGCCGCCTGGTGCGTAAAGTTCTGGCGCCGCATCGCCTGGTGACCTGTGCGTCACCGGGTTATCTGGAACGGCACGGTATACCTGAAACACCGGAACAGTTAGCAGCACATGAGTGTCTTATCTTCCGCCACCGGGGACGAAATGTTCCCTGGCAGTTTATGCGGGATAAAAACGTTCAGTTGCATCCGGTCAGCGGCCGGTTCAGTCTGGGAGATACCGGCGCGGTTCTTGATGCTGCACTGGCTGATGGCGGAATTTGCCAGTTGGGTGCTTTTCTGGCCGGGCCTGAGATAGCGAAAGGGGCATTGCAGCCGGTACTGACTGCATTTACACCGCCCGGAGAACCCGTGAGTGCGGTATATCCGTCAAAACAATTTCTGGCGCCGAAAGTCCGCGAGTTTCTCAATACACTGGAAACACAATGGCAGGGGAAAGCCATATGGGAATCCCCGTTAATCAATCATAAGGAATAACTGATGACAGATAGTGAATTTCTGGCTCAGGCGATAGCACTGGCCCGCCGGAATGCCGAAAAGGGCGGTCGCCCGTTTGGTGCCGTTGTGGTCAGAAACGGGGAAATTGTCGGTGAAGGGGTTAATCAGATGCTTGAGCTGCATGACCCGACCGCTCATGCGGAATTGCTGGCTCTGCGCCATGCCGGTAACAACCTCCGGCAGACCCGGCTGGAAGATTGTGTGGTGTATGCCAGCGGACAGCCATGCCCGATGTGTCTTGCCGCAATGCGGATGGCGGGTGTGACCCGTGCTGTCTATGCTTATTCCAATGCGGATGCGGAACCTTACGGTTTATCAACAGCATCCATTGCACTGGCTTTACGGGCCGATCCGCATGAACAAACGGGCTTCTCTTTTACACAGCAAAAACCGGAAGGTGAGCCATCACTGTATGATTTCTGGCAGCAAAAACAGAACTGATTATAGTTGCCACTGATGCTGCCGGGTTTCCGGCAGCCGGTATTCCTGATACCATACCCGCCGGTATCCTCTGCTGGTTTCGTATTTTTACCTTCTGTATTTTCCGCTCTGTTTTACATCCCTCTTATTTATCCTCTGAATATGCTGCTGTTTGTCTGCAGTGCGCCCTCAGTCTGCCAGTCATTTCGCCTGTTTTATTTTCCCCTGATGAGTGAATTCAATCCGTAACCCGTTTATTTTCATTTTGTTATACAGGATTTTTATGATTTCACCTTACACATTGCCGGTACTGGCATTCACGGTATTTTTTACCGGCGTTACTGAATTTATGGTTTCACCGATGCTCACGCCGCTGGCGGCTGCATTTGATGTCACACCCGCACAAGCCTCATGGCTTATTGCAGTGTATACCTTATCGTATGCAGTGGCTGCACCGGTGCTGGGACGATTATCAGACCGTATCGGCCGTTACCGGATGTTACGTGCTGCATTATTGCTGTTTGTGGCAGATGGTATCGCACTGGCACTGGCACCGTGTTTCAGTGTGGCTGTGGGCTTGCGTATTCTGGGCGGTCTGGCCTCTGCTGCGCTGATCCCATCTGTTTTTGCACTGATTGCAGAACAATTTCCGCATGACAGACAGGCTTCCGCGATGGGACTGGTGATGACGGGTATGACCGCCGGTATTATCTCCGGCCCGGTGATTGCCGGATGGCTGACAGTCCGCTGCGGCTGGTATGCACCTTTTCTGCTGACTGCCGCCGGAAGTCTGGTCATGTGGATAGCCTGTTGTTTTGTGTTTCGCGGTGTCAGCCGGACTTCCTCTCAACCGTCAATCCGGCCCGGTAAATGTTATTCACGGGCATTATCGGGGCTGATCACGGCAAAAGGTCTGTGGAACGGTACTGCAGTGGTTATGTTTGTTCTCAGTGGTGAATTGCTGCGTGACCGGTTCGGGCTGAATACAGAAACGATAGGGCTTATCAGTGCAATATTCGGTGGCGGATTACTGACCGGGAATCTTCTGATGCCGCTGCTCCGGCGTTTAAGCGGTACAGATACCCGGCTGCTGCTCATCAGCCTGATAGTGATGAGTGTGATGATTGCCGGATTTATCAGCGGAACAGGCGGGCTTCCCGGGATGATGTTGTGGATGTTATTGCAGGGATGCGCTCTGGGAATTGCCGCTCCCGTCAGTACAGCCATCATTGCTGAGCATGCCGGAATACGTAAAGGAGAGGCTCTGGCATTGTCAGAAAGCATGAATAATCTGAGCATCTTTATTTTATTACCGGTGGCCGCAGCACATCAGGATAGTCAGATATTATTACCCGCAGTTACCGCGCTATTATTTTGCGCTACGGCACTGACGGGGTACATTCTCAGTCCGATATATTGCAAAAAGTAATAATAACGAGAGAAATTATCTCTTCCGGAACTCATTGATACCGATCACGTTTACCCGAAGCGAAAATCAATATCATTTACGCTGTATATATAAATATATAACGATGACAGTAAAACGATAACGGATGGTTCTATGAAGACTAACTATATTTCGCGGGCACTGCTGCCTGCGCTGATTTCTGTTGCCCTTTTTCCGGCGCAGCAGGCACTGGCAGATACCATAATTGTGACGGACAAGCCTTCTCATATCACCCCGCAAACACAAGCCGGTGCCGGTTTTGTGGCGACCGATATTGATATGGGGCCGCTTGGTACCCGCCAGTGGCTGGATATTCCCTACAGCAGCAATACGGTCAGCGAAGCGATGATCCGTAATCAGCAAAGTAAAAGTGTCAGTGAAATGCTGAAATATCTGCCGTCTTCTCAGATGCAGGCCCGCGGCGGCATGGATGTGGGCCGTCCGCAGAGCCGGGGAATGCAGGGTAGTGTGGTGGAAAACAGCAGACTGAACGGCCTGAATATTGTCTCCACCACCGCGTTTCCGGTGGAAATGCTGGAGCGGCTGGATGCCGTGAACAGCCTGACCGGTGCAATTTACGGCCCGGCCAGCCCTTCCGGTCAGTTTAATTTTATCTCTAAACGGCCGACTCAGGATCCGCTGCACCGGGTGACGGTAGGATATCAGAACCGTAATGCTTACAGTGCACATCTGGATCTTGGCGGTCAGGTGGATGAAGAGAAGACTTTCGGCTACCGCCTGAATTTACTGGATGAAGAGGGTGAAGGTTATGTCCGGAACAGTAAAATCCGCCGTCAGCTGGCCGCTGTTGCCCTGGACTGGCAGATCCGGCCGGGAACACAGATACAGCTGGATGCCAGTCACTATCATTTTGTGACCAAAGGATTTCCCGGCAGCTTTGGTTACGGCCCGGATATTGATTTACCGAATGCGCCGGACAGCTCCAACCCTGACCTTGCACTCAATACCGCCGGTAATGACCTGACGACAGATTCCGTCAGTACCCGTTTTACCCACTATATGAATGATGACTGGTCACTGAGCGGCGGTATCGGCTATCAGCAGGCAGATCGGGCAATGCGCTCTGTTTCGTCGCAAATTCTGGACAGCAAAGGGACTATCAGCCGTTCAATCACGGATTCTCCGGCAGCCGGTCGTTTCCGTGTGCTGAGTAACAATCTCGCCCTGAACGGTCAGTTTGATACCGGCTCCGTAAACCATGATGTTGCTCTCGCCACCACCGGTTATACCTGGTCAATTTACAGTGCCAAAGAGCGGGGTAAAACCTTTCAGCTCGGCAATACCAATATGTATGACCCGTCTTCCATGACCGAACCTTCCGATGGCCGCATCAGAACCGGCGGGGAACGTTACAAAGCCAGTGAAAACCAGCAGCAGAGTATTATCATTGGTGACACTGTCACGTTTAACCCACAATGGTCTGCCATGGTGTATGTCAGTCAGAGCTGGATCACGACCCGTAACTTCGATAAGCAGGGACACAAAACTGACCGTGATCAGCAGACCGGTACCAGCCCGAATATGGCGCTGATGTACAAAATCACTCCGGATGTGATGACCTATATCAGTTATGCCGATTCTCTCCAGCCCGGGGATACCGCGCCGGATGATGATAAAGTCAAAAACCGGGGTGAAACACTCAGCCCGTACCGCAGTACACAATATGAATGGGGTATTAAAGCCAATACCGGCAATATGAACCTGAGTGCCGCAGTTTTCCGCCTCAAACGGCCGTTTGCTTATACCGATAGCGACCAGATCTTTAAAAAACAGGGCGAACAGGTAAATGACGGGCTGGAACTGACTGCCACCGGCAATGTCTGGCAGGGGCTGAATATCTACAGCGGTGTCACGTTCCTGAAAGCAGAACTGACGGATACCGGAAACAGTAAGACTGAGGATAAACGGGTTGTAGGGGTGCCGAAAGTACAGGCAAACCTGCTGATGGAATACAGCCTGCCATCTGTTCCGCAGTGGGTATACAGTGCCAATATTCATTACACCGGCAAACGGGCAGCAAATGATACCAACACCAGTTGGGCGGACAGCTACACCACACTGGATCTCGGTGCCCGCTATACCACTCAGATAGAAAATGTACCGGTCACACTGCGGATCTCTGCGGATAACGTTACCAACGAGCATTACTGGGCGTCTATTTTCCCCGGCAACAGTAACGGTAAAAATGGCGGCGCCAATGCCTTTACCGGTGCAGGCCGTGAATTCCGGGCTACCGTATCATTTGATTTTTAGCACGGAGGCAGCGTGATGCGGCACTATTTATCAGCGTTATGCCTGTTATTTGTCAGTACCTGCGCTTTCAGTACCCCGGCGGAAACCCCGCCGGAACCGGCACTGCGGATAGCAACACCGTGGCCGGCGCAGAATGCGATTATTATGATGCTGGGTTACGGCAGTAATATCACCGGAACCTCGCGGGTTGCCAAACAGATCCCGCTGTTCCGTCAGATGCTGCCGCAGATTGATGATGTGCCGGTCATCGGCACCACCGGCGGAAATGAGCTGAATATTGAACAAATTCTGAGTCTGAGGACAGATATTTTATTTATTCATGACGGGATCCGCGTTCCGCAGCAGGAGGTGCTGGCACAGGCCGGTGTCCGTGTGCTGGCTTTTAAAGCCAACAGTATGGATGCACTGCGGGAGCGGGTAAAACTGACCGGTGAGGCGCTTGGCCCGGATGCGGCAGAGAAAGCGGCGCAATATGAGCGCTATTTCCGTGACAATATCCGCCGCGTGCAGGAACGGCTGAAAAATGTTCCGGCGTCTGCCCGTCTGCGGGTGTATCACAGCATGGGAAACCCGTTATATACCTCAGGGCGGCCATCGCTTAATCAGGACTGGATGGATCTGGCCGGCGCAGTCAATGTGGCAGAAAACTGGTTTCCGGCACACAGCAGTGCTAACGGAGAGGTATCATCAGAGCAGATTATCGCGGCTGATCCGCAGGTGATTATTGCGATGAACCGGCGGGATGCAGAATTTATTCAGCAATCGCCGCAATGGCAGTCAATTGATGCCGTGCGTAACGGGCGGATCTATACCAATCCGCGTGGTATGTTCTGGTGGTGCCGCGAAACGTCAGAGGAGGCATTGCAGTTTCTCTGGCTGGCTACAGTGCTGTACCCGGACGCCTTTGCGGATATTGATATGAGAAATGAAACAGCCACGTTTTATCAGACGTTTTATGGGATTACGCTGACACCGCAGCAGATCACGGATATTCTGCAACCGGAGTGATCCGGATATGCCGTCGCCGGTTTCCGGTGACGGCATTGTACCTCTTTTATACTTTCACAAATTCAATATGCTGCAGCAACCCGCCGCCGGAAAGGGAACGGTCCTCATGTAATGTCAGCACAATATCGCCTTCCTCAAGGTTCACCCGGGTCTCCCGGTAAATGACCGGGCCGTAATTTGACCCGGATTTATACGGTGTCAGCACCGTTTTGGTTAAATCTGTCAGATGGGTATCGGTAACAATTTTTCCGGCCTGTTCAATCCGCAACTGAGTTTCATAATCGAAACTAAGGGAATTGGTCATATAGGCATAGTACAGGCGGATATGGTACTGCCCGGCGCTTCTGACCGGCAGTGTGACCGGGTCTCCGACTCTGTCATAACTGCGGGGTTTGGCGGCGGATAAATAATTGTAGCTGCCGTTAGCAGAAGAATTTCCGGCGGTCAGGAACAGATTGCCGAGATAAACCATATGGTTTTCAGCATTAACCGGATTGGCAGCGATATCGCTGCGTTCAGAACAGACCCTGGTGGATTTTTGTTGCGCGCCGTAAGTCAGATGATCCTGAATATTGGTGTACCCGGATGTCCAGTAAATAACGGAGCGTTTGGCCTGGCTTTCCGGATCATAAAAATCATCATTTTCGGTGTAATTATTGATTTCTGCAGTCAGCACGTCTTTAAACATAATATCCGCCTGTTCCGTCAGAGTTTTGCTGTATTTTTCCAGCATATCAGAGGCATAGCCCCAACTCTTGCCGAATACCAGGGTATCGCGCAGTGTAAAGAAATAGAGCAGGCAGGACAGGGCACACACGCCGCACAGCCGGACAATACCTATTCTTTTTGCGGTATTGATGCTGAGAATGCATAAGCGGCTCATACTTGCGATGGCAATCTTATTGCGTACCACAATCAGCTGGCGCGCCTCTTCTGTCGGTGAATTCTGCCAGGAGCTGATAGCATCCTGCAGGCTTTCGGCATCTTTGCGGACGGCCTGATATTCTGATTCCAGCCATTCAGAGGTATTTTTCATCAGTGTTTCCTGAATAATACCAATAACATCCACTTCCTTTGGCTCTGTCATTTTTTTATAAACCAGTTTCAGCACCATGCTGAGAATGGTGGTGGCAATTCCCTGCGGTGAAGCGGCAGGTACGGCGAAAGAGGCGGGCGGGATCATATTCAGTGCCTGTAACGTCAGCATATGCAACTGTGGCTGGGTACTTTCTGCGGCAAGGTGAAAGGCAGAAGTCTGAGTCATAATGTTTCTCCGGCAGATAATAAACAGATAAGGGGAAATCAGTTTATGGCTGCTTATCTGCCGGTAACAGACTCATTTTTATCAGATTTATGAGAAACGCTATTACAGAGGTTTTTCCATAACCTGCGGGTGATATTCACTGACCGGGTAAACATTCAGTTCTGTTTCTGAATCCCGGGAAGCAGAAAAATGATAGCGGTACGCGGAATATCCGGCATTGCTGACATAAATAGTTACCTGCTGGTTTTACGCTTTTAAAACAGCCTGCCGGATAAATTAAACCGGAACCTGAAGGGTTTATAAAATATTATCCGTCAAATCAATAGAGTGACACTATTTTACTGAGAAATTAGGAATTTTCCTTGTTGTGGTAAATGACTGTAGTACCTTGATATTATTCTGATTTTACAATTCAACATAAAATGACACGATAGTATTTCGTGCCCTGGTATGCTAAAACACGGTGTGCTGAAAATCAGAAAAGCAGTTTAATTGATTTTTTTTAAAAGGAAATTTTCAGATGATGTTTATCGACAGGGTTATTCACCTGGTGCTCAGTGGTATTATTATCGTAGGTGTCTATCAGTTTTATTTCTTTACGCAACGTCATATGGTCAGGCCGGTTAAAACATTTAACTCTGCACTGGATGAAAAAATTCCTTTCTGGCCCTGGTGGTCCTGGATCTACAGCTTTCTTTATTATCCGGCGATTCTCTATCTGAACTGGATTATTCAGGATTCACGTCAGTTTATCATCATCGTATTCAGCTATGTTATCCTGTTACTGATGCAGATGTTTTTCTTTGTGGTGTATCCGGTTGCCACGCCGCCGCACTGGCGTGAAATGAATACCGGGAAGAAAGCGTCCGAAAAATTCCTGCTGTTTGTGCAGAAATTCGACGATACATCCAACTGTTTCCCGAGCATGCACGTCTCTGTTGCCACATTAACCGCGCTGCTGGCCTATGCCACTCTCGGACCATGGGTATTCATGTTCCCGCTGTTAATCGCCTTATCCTGCATGTTCACCAAACAGCATTATATTATTGATTTACCGGCAGGTGCCGTACTCGGCTGGCTGGCTTATCAATGTTATGTAGTATTAATATAATACCCTCATGACTTAATTGCCGCATTCAGTGCGGCATTTTTTTTGCCCGGATTCTGGTTATATTCACTGATACTGAAAAAATTCAGACTGAGCCAGGCGAGGATCATATAGATGATAAGTCCGGAAATATCGGTAAGGTAAGTTCGTCGCAAGGGCATTTGTTGAATGGAATCAACAAAAAACCTGCAAAATGCAGGTTTTTGGGTATACCTTACTATTGCTTTTTTCCGGCGGAATATCAATGCGCCATACGCGCAAATCCATCCGCCAAATCACGCTTCAGGTCATCAACATCTTCCAGCCCGATTTGCAGGCGCAGTGTCCGCCCGCCCGGATTCCACTGTGTGACGGTGCGGTATTCCGCGCAATCAAACGGTGTGATCAGGCTTTCAAAACCACCCCAGGAATAACCCATGCCGAAGATGGAGAGGCCGTCCAGTAACCTGCCGACGTCATCCTGTGTAAATTTCGGATCCAGGACCACTGAGAACAGGCCGGAAGAGCCGGTGAAGTCACGTTTCCAGATCTCGTGCCCCGGGCAGTCTTCAAAGGCCGGATGCAGCACGCGGATCACTTCCGGACGCGATTTCAGCCAGTGTGCAATATCCAGCGCCCGTGACTGCGCTTCTTTCAGGCGGATTGACAGGGTACGCAGCCCGCGCAGTGCCAGGAAGCAATCTTCCGCGCCCGGCAGCATTGCCATCAGATCATAGGTTTCCCGCAGTTTCGGCCACCATTCCGCGTTGGCGGAGACAATTCCCATCAGCAGATCGGAATGACCGCCCAGATATTTGGTACCGGCCTCAAGGGAGAGGTCGCAGCCCATATCATGCGCCCGGAAAAACAGCGGGGTTGCCCAGGTATTATCAATAATCGTCGCGATATTGTATTTTTTCGCCACCGCCGTAATGGCCGGAACATCCTGAACCTCAAAGCTCTGCGATCCCGGGGACTCCAGGAAAATCGTGCTGGTGTTGCTTTTTATCAGAGATTCAATGTCACCGCCGATCATCGGGTCGTAATAGGTGATGGTGATCCCCATTTTTTCCAGCAGACCACGGCAGAAATTGCGGGTCGGACGATAAACACTGTCCGGCATCAGCAGGTTATCGCCGCTTTTCAGTGTGGTCAGCAGCGCCAGCACAATGGCGCCCAGCCCGGATGGTGACAGCACGGTTCCTTCGGCGCCCGCAAGGGCGCTCCAGGATTGCTCGAGGTTCTTAATGGTCGGCGTGCCCGCAGTGCCGTAGTTAAACTCAGCCCGGTTATTGAGCAGGGCATCCATAGTCGGGAAAACCACGGTAGATCCCCGGTAAACCGGAGCATTAACAAAACCGGACTGAGACGCCGGGTCGCGTCCCAGCTGCGTTATCTGTGTATCAATATGAAAATCTGAAACGGTTTTTTTAGTCATAACATCCTCACGCGTAATACGTCATTATTCATTTACAGCGTTATTCGAAAAACTTAAAGAACGGAGAGAGACACAACAGCACGCCGAAGAAGATAATAAACCAGACTGTTGCACCTTTGAATTTATGTAAGACCGGCACGCGGTAAACCAGATAGCACGGGATCAGGCAGGAAACCACGCCGAATAACGGCCCGCCGAGCTGCATAAAGAACAGAATTGAGAAGCGGGTGGAGACCCAGAACCACAGGGACAGGATCACCCCGATACATACACCGTAATGCAGTACGGTCTGATTAATGCGCTCCTGCGGCATAAAGCGGGTCAGGATATTCACCACAATACCTTTAATCGCTTCCTGGAAACCCAGATAAATACCGAGAAACGCGGTCAGAATCGCGAAAATATTCAGCATTGCGGTCATGACTTTAACAACGGAGCCCGGAATTACCTGTGCGGCAATTGCCAGTGCCGAGATATTCTGCTCAAACGCTGAGACGGCCTGGTCGTGGCTTATCGAGAACGTAAACGAGAAGGCAAAGAACAGAACAGCAACGGCCAGAATAATATACGCCACCCGGTTTGCCCGTACCGCGCGGTAAGTTGCGACACGCTTGTCTTTTTCCAGTCTGCGGTAGGCAATGTTCATCGGGCTTAAAATCTGCACGAACAGAATGGAGAACAGGGTAAACGGCAGTGTCAGAAACACATCCCGCAGGAACGGCAGGAAGTCCGGGAACGCGCTGATATTGGCAAAGTTCCAGTAAGGCACCATTACAATCCCGAGTAATACGATAATCCCGAATTTCACTATTACCATCGGGCCGGAGACCTTAAATAACAGGCGCTCCCCCTGTGCGGCGACAGCCACCAGAACCGTCAGGATAATCAGCCCGTACCACACCGAATCTGATAACAAACCTTCTGTTAAACCGAATGTTTTGATGTAGGAGGCACTGTCAAAGGTCACGGCGAGCGAATAGGAGAACATGCCGTGCAGCAGCATCAGGAAATAGGCGATACCAAGGGCAACCCCCCAGTTTTTCCCCAGATACTGCGTGATAACGCTGGCATAGTCTTCACATTCTTCCGATTCTGATAATGTCCTCAGATATAAATTCTGCAGCCAGTAAATCGCCGGATATGACAATAATGTGGCGGCAATAAATACCCAGATGCCTTTAATACCAATCTGAACCGGCATAAAAACAATCCCGGAACCGATCGCCATCCCGATACATAATACAACCCACCCGGCATCATATTTGGTAAAGGGTATCTTTTTTAAATCACTATTTGCATTTGCACCTGTCTGAATGCTGTCTTGCATAGTCAATTCCTCAACGTTATAGATTTAATTATTTAAAAAGTCAGGAACAACGTGAATATATTTATGTTGTATGGATACAGTGTTATAAAGCCATTGTTATAGTAAGGGGTAACACGCAGGCTGAACAGGGTACGACTATGCTAATAAATAAAAACACTTTTGCGTTTAAAGCAAAAATTGACAGCTACGCGATTTTTCGCCATCTGGAGCTGTTTATCAAAATTGTGGAGTGCAACAGTTTCAGCGGTGCGGCACGAAAACTCAATGTAACACCGTCGTCTGTCAGCCGTGGCTTACAGCAGCTGGAAGAGCAGCTCGGTGTGGTTCTGCTGAAACGAACCACCCGCAATTTTATCCTGACTGAAGCCGGACGTTATTTATTGCAGAGGGCGCAACAGTTACTGACAGATCTCGATGACTCATTAGTGAATACGGCGAGTTTTTATCAGCATGCACAGGGACAGCTAAAAATAACCTGTTCAATTGCCTTCGGCGTCTGCCATTTAATGCGGCTTTACAGCGAATACCGGGAAATAAATCCGCAGGTCAGCTTATCCGTTGATCTGAACGATGCATTAATTAATTTAAATGAAACTGACTTTGATATTGCATTGCGTATTACCAGTCATCCGCCGGAAAATTTTGCATTACGGAAACTATGCAATATAAATTGGATCTATTGCGGCAGCCGTCATTATTTTGAACAAAACGGGATCCCGCAGTCACCGGCGGATATTGCCCGGCACAATTGTTTAATTAATCCGAATATCCCGGACACCTGGCGGATGAATGATAAAGACGGTGTAGCCTATCCGCTGGCGATCAACAATATGATTGAGGTCAACAGCAGCCTGGGATTACTGGAGGCGGCGCGCTGTCATCAGGGGATTGTCTGCCTGCCGACCTATATGCTGGGAAACTATATTGATAACGGTGAATTATTGCCGGTATTACTGGATTACAATCCGAAAACCACGCCGTTCGCGCTCTATGCACTTTACAGCCCGGCGCACACCCATGCCCCGAAAATCCGCACCTTTATTGATTTCCTGGCGGATAAGCTGCCGCTTGACCCGCCGTGGGACAGCTGGATGCATCAGGACAGAGTAGGGAGTTCCCCGGCATAAACATAATAGGTTTCAGTCACGTCATGGCCGCCCCAGTCATAGGCTTGCGCGGCGATACGCTGTAATCCTTTGTGTTCATAAAAACCGAAATCGGAATCACTGTCTGTCCAGAGGAAATAACGGGCGGATTGTTTTTCCCGCAGATAATCCATCGCCAGCTGCCAGAGCCGGTTACCGATACCGTGTCCGCGGAAGCGGGCATCTATCATAAACAAATTCAGAGAGGCATCGAAATTCCCGTCACAGGAAGCCAGCAGATTTCCGTTGATAATCAGCGTATTCAGATACATATCAAACAGGGTTTCTTCCTGCGGGTCACGGGCGATAATATTTTTCAGGGCAGAATACTGACGGGTTTTGGCGTGGACTTTCTCCCGCAAATCGGCAGATGCCGTGACCGCCATAATACCGGCGATGGTATCGCCATCCCGCACCACAAAAATTCGTGATGAGGTCAGAATGACATCATCCAGCAAAAATTCCGCCATCGGCAGAACTTTCTCTTTCGGGATCCAACTACGGTAATCCCAGGTGGTGATAATTAATTCATTAATTTGTGCGATATCTGCATCAGATATTGTGTGTAATTCGCTGTAACTCAGTGCCTGAGTGTCACTCATGCAACCCGCCTTGTTTGTGGATTATCTGCGGCAGATTATATCGTCAGCATTAATATGCCTGCAAATAATGCTGGCAGTTTTGCCATTGCCGGAGGCGGATAAAGCGATTAGAGTGTTCTGCAAACCCGCAATTTTGCTGACATCCGGTGAACTATGACTTCCGAACAGAGCACTGTCCGTATTATTGATACCATCACGCTTTCCGATAACTGGTATATCCTCAAAAAATATGTCGTTGATTATCTGCGCCGCGACGGCACCCGCCAGCGTCTGGAGCGGGAGGTCTATGACCGCGGTAACGGTGCGGTTATTCTGCTGTATAACCGCCAGAAAAACAGCGTCATTCTGATCCGTCAGTTCCGTTTGCCGGTGTATGTCAACGGCCATGACGGCTTTCTGATTGAAGCGGCCGCCGGTCTGCTGGAAGAGCAGGATCCGGTATCCCGCATCAAAGCGGAAGCAGAGGAAGAGACTGGTTTTCGCATTACCGATGTTGAAAAAGTCTTTGAAGCCTTTATGAGCCCGGGAGCTGTCACCGAGAAACTTTATTTTTTTATTGCCGAATACGAAGACAATAACCGGCAGACGGCCGGTGGCGGCCTGCCGGAAGAGGGCGAAGATGTGGAAGTGCTGGAAATGCCGTTCCCGCAGGCTCTCGCAGCGATCAAAAGCGGTGAAATAAATGATGGCAAAACGATTATGTTGTTACAGCATCTGGCGTTGTCGGGGAGAATGGCATGACGGACGAAGAAAAAGAACAGAAAGAAGCACAGTTAATCCGTGATTTTCTGACAAATGCAACGCCGGAACAGCGGCACTTGTTTATCGCCCGGTCTAATTATGACAGTAATTATGATGCACTGAACGAACTGGCGGCGGATCCGCAACTGGATCGGGCATCCGCACTGCTGATGTACTGGTCTTTGGGTGCTGCCTGGTATGTGCAGTATGGCCATGATGATGATGTACCGGACTATTCACGGCAAACACTGGCATTGATCCGGTTAATTGAAACCCGCTATTCTGCGGGGTTTTATGCCGATCATGGTATCTGGTTTGACCCGATGCAGTCAGAAGGCGGACGGCCGGATGACTACCCGGACCTGCCGGTCAGGCGGCCTGTGCCTGACACCATGCTGATCGCCGCACCCGGTGATGTGTATGTTGATTTGGATGATGAGGCTTATGATGACGGTTTACCATTACCGCTGGCAGAGCAGTTGTATGCACTCTATGAATAGCATTTGCTGATGAAAATCAACCTGAATCATGTCCCGGTTACTATCCGCAGCCAGGTTGCATAATATGCCGTTACTTAATGGTGATGCGGCAGTGATATTTGACGCCGTTCCGCAGACCGATCTGAAACGGGCATTTTCCGCGACACTTGCACAATGGAACACACCGGAGGATTGGGAAAATGATGAGTGCAATATCATTCTGGCTTTGTCGCGCATTGCTTATACTCTGACAACCTGGCACATTGCATCCAAAGCAGACGCTGCGGCGTGGCTGGCTGAATCAATTTCCGATCCGCAACTGCAGCAACTGTTGCAGGCAGCAAAGCATAGCTATCTGACCGGTGAATCATTTCCGGTTTCTGATAAACAGGCAATCAGCTGCTGCATTCTTTCTCTGCGGGCTTTATGTGACGAAAAATTATCATGAAAACAACAAAATACCTCCCGCTGATTTTGTCTCTGCTATTGCCGTTATCAGCGGTTGCTGCACAATTATCACCGGAAAATGTGGTATTGGATTTCTACCGTCTCAATTTGCAGGATCCGCCTTCTGATGGTTATGCAAAAAGCCAGGATTTGTATGTCAGTCCGGCGTTGCAGGAAAGCATCAGTGAATCCCTCAGTTGTAATTTCGATGGTCCGGGCACTGATCAGGCGTTCTGCGACCAGCCGCGTCCCTGCAAAGAAACCGAATATAGTTATATCTGTCTGTGGGGAGAGCATTGGGTGGAAAATGATGTCAATTATTACACCAAGTCACAGGATTACCCGGATTCGTGGATGACAGAGCGCGCGGCACATACTGAATCACAAACCCCGGATACTGCCACAGTGCGCATCACACTGGGTAAAGCACCGGAGCCGCTGCGGTCATTCCGGGTAAAACTGATTCAGCAAAACGGACAGTGGAAAATTGATAGTATTGTGATGCTTGAGTGAGGCTGTGGGGTTATACCCGGCAGGCTTATATTCATTCAGGTTCAGACAGCATTACAACAGGGAAAATACCGGGGAAAAATTGCGTCATACTTAACACCCGTTCTTCCTTCTGGTATTAATGAGCGCAGATCTTTTCCCTTCTTTCAAACCGGGTGTAAACTGGCAGAAATGCAGATTGCATGAGGTCAGTCCGTCTGCGGGCATCCGGCATATTATTCCGGTTATGGTACTATAAAAACAGGAGCCGCACGCGGGGTACAGACGGGTACTGCCGTGAAGTGGTCACAGGATATTATGGCTTTACGGGAAAAAGACAATGCCATCGCCATTACCGGCCTGGTCATTTTAACACTGATCTGGAGTTACAGCTGGATCGCTATGAAGCAGGTCACGCACTATATTGGTGCGTTTGACTTTACGGCGATGCGCTGTGTATTCAGTGCCATTATGTTATTACTGGTGCTGTATATCCGCGAACGCGCGATGGGGCGGAAAATCCGCTTTACGCCATTCCGCTACACTCTGGGGATAGCCGTCCTTCAGACCTGCGGTATGGTCGGGCTGGCACAATGGGCGCTGGTCAGCGGCGGTGCGGGGAAGGTGGCGATCCTCAGTTATACCATGCCGTTCTGGGTGGTGATTATGGCAGCAGTATTGCTCGGTGAGCGGATGCGCCGCCTCCAGTATGCGGCTATTTCAGTTGCCGGTGCAGGGCTATTGTGTGTGATCCAGCCCTGGACGCTCGATTTCGCCTCTATGAAAAGTGCCTTTCTGGCCGTGGCATCCGGTATCAGCTGGGGAGCGAGCGCGATTGTGGCGAAAAAACTCTACAGCCGCTATCCGCAGGTGGATTTACTCTCTCTCACCACCTGGCAGATGGTGTATGCCGCAATTATTATGACCGTGGTGGCGTTGTTGGTGCCGCAGCGTACGATTGACTGGCAGCCGTATGTCTTCTGGGCACTGAGTTACAGCGCTATTCTGGCGACCGCCGTTGCCTGGAGTTTATGGCTGTTTGTGCTGAGAAAATTACCGGCGGGGATTGCCAGCCTGAGCACACTGGCGGTGCCGGTCTGCGGTGTGCTGTTCTCATGGTGGCTGCTGGGTGAGGAGCCGGGCAGCACAGAAACGGCAGGGATCGTGATGATTGTGCTGGCACTGGCGGTGATAAGTATTAAACGGCCGAAAAAAACTGCCTGACATCCGCAGCAGACTCTGCTAAAACAGAATCACTGAAATGATGATTATTTCAAAAAGGTTAATACCATGAATTCATACAGCACATCCGGCATGATTATTATCTCCGCACCATAGCGGGGGATGTGCTGTATTCAGAACCCGCCGCCTGAGCGGGTTTTTTATTGCTCTCTCAGCGGCATAACAGACAGGGAGCAATCATGTCAGAAACACAATCCGCCGCCTCACTGCATTTCCTCTGCGGCAAAATCGCCTCAGGGAAATCGACACTGGCACAACAATTAGTCCGCGAACAACAGGCGGTTCTGTTGTCAGAAGATACCTGGCTGGCGGCGCTGTATCCGGGACAAATCACACAGCTGGCTGATTATATTGAAAAAAGTCGTCTGCTGAAATCCGCCCTGGAGCTGCATCTGGTGACATTATTACGACAGGGAGTAACACTGGTTCTGGATTTTCCGGCGAATACCCCGGTACAACGCCGGTGGCTGAAAGGGCTGGCAGAGCAGGCCGGATGCAGCTATTGCTGCCATGTGCTGGATGTGAGTGATGAAGAGTGTAAACGGCGGCTGGCCGCAAGGAATCTGAACGGGGAAAACCCGTTTGCCACCTCAGCGGAGCAGTTTGATCTGATTACTGCACACTTCAGTTATCCGTCAGAAGAAGAAGGGCTGGTCATCAGCGGCCGGTGAACCGCTTAAGCTGGTCGGCCAGCAGGGTTTTGACCAGCCAGATGGCTTCTTCACAGACTTTTGCTTTCAGCGCCGGGTCAGCAAACATCATCAGGCACAGTGACTCGGTTGCACCGAAAATCATCACAGAAGTCCATTCCGGGATCCGGAAATTATCCGGCAGCCAGCGCTGCAGTGCACGTTGCAGGATCTGGCAGAAAAAATCCTGCACTTCGCGGCTGATCCCCGCATATTCAGGATAGGCTTTCAGTGCCGCCACGGTGGCATTGAAGGCTTCCCCGTCATCCGCCATCACATCAAAATAGGTCGTGATAAAGACAGAAACGGCCTGATCGAGGTCCGCTATCGGCTGTTCCATCCCGGTATTCATCCGTTCAGTCAGAACATCATCACTGTATTTAAACAGCGCGTGCAGCAAAGACTTGCGGTTGCCGAAATGTTTGTAGGTTACCGGCTTGGTCACGCCCGCCTTTTCCGCAAGGGTAATGAGGGTCAGGGCATCGGTGCCTTCCGCCAGGATAATGCTGTTGGCGACATTGAGCAGCTGTATCTGGCGCTCGTCGCGCTGTAAACGTCCGGACAAATCTGCCTCCTCATTGATATTAAAGTCGTTCTGTCTGCCGGAAAGTGTATCACAGAGTTCCCGGTCGCGGTCAGCTGGCAGAAAAGATCGAAAAAAGATCGGAAAGGTGTTTACAAGTTACCAAAGGTAACATATAACTATACCAAAGGTAACTTATAAACGTTTCACCTGCAACCAGAAATCAGTGAGGATGTACCATGCCGTGGATTTTATTAATTACTGCCGGATTATTTGAAGTCGTCTGGGCATTTACCATGAAACAATCAGAGGGTTTCACCAAACTGGGGCCGTCAGTGATCACCATTATTGCCATGCTGATAAGCTTCGGGCTGCTGGCAATGGCCATGCGGGCACTGCCGCTGGGGACGGCTTACACCATCTGGACCGGGATTGGCGCTATCGGTGCCTTTATCGTCGGGATTGTGGTGCTGGGAGAACCGGCAAACATGATGCGGATTATCGCAGGGGTATTAATTATCTCCGGGCTGGTGATGATGAAATTAGCCAGCCCGGCATAAAAGATTCAGTACTGTGTTGCTTGCCGGCAGATATTGCCGGCTTTTTTGTTACAACAGGGGCAGTTCCCGCGCCGGGATCACATCTTTCATTACCAGGGTGGAGGTCAGGCGCTGAACCCCCGGCATGGCGGCCAGGCGGCTGTCATATAATTTCTGAAAGGCATCGATATCTTTGACCACAACGGTCAGCATATAGTCCGGATCGCCAAACAGCCGTTTGGCTTCGATAATCTGCGGAATATCCGCCACCGCTGTCTCAAATTTGCTCATACTTTCCTGGTTGCCGTCTTTCATAGTGACAAACACCAGTGCGGAAAAATTCAGCCCCAGCACGCGCGGATCAAGCTGTGCGCGGTAATCGCAGATAGCTCCGGATTGCTCCAGTGCTTTCAGCCGCCGGTGGCAGGGGGATAAACTCAGACCCACGCGATCTGCCAGCTCAGTGACAGTTAATCGCCCGTCGAGTTGTAATTCAGAAAGAATCTTCCTGTCAAAGCTGTCCATTGATGATTTTCTCCCTCAAATAAGGTAAATCAGGGTCTGATTAGCAAGCACATTCTACCCGAATACAGATATTCTTCCTATCAGTTTCCGGTACAGGACAGAGGTATGCGGGAACTGGTTTCTGAAAAATGTCAGATATGCCGGCAACCGCCCCCGCCGGGTCTGACGAAAACAAAAAGCCCCGTTTCATGGCTCTGAAACGGGGCTTTTCTTATTGGCAGAACGGAAATCAGTTGTTTTCTGATTCAATACCGCGGCTGCGCAGGTACTCATCGTAACTGCCGGTAAAGTCAGTGACTTTCTCCGGTGTGATTTCGATGATGCGGGTCGCCAGGGAACTGACGAACTCACGGTCATGGGAAACAAACACTAATGTTCCCTGATATAACTCCAGCGCCATATTCAGGGATTCAATGGATTCCATGTCGAGGTGGTTGGTCGGTTCATCCATAATCAGAATGTTTGGTTTGGTCATCATTAACTTACCAAATAACATCCGGCCTTTTTCACCCCCGGATAACACCTGTACGGATTTTTTAATGTCATCCTGGGAGAACAGCAGGCGGCCCAACACACTACGGACTGATTGCTCATCATCACCCGGCTGCATCCACAGGCTCATCCAGTCGAAAACCGTCATATCAACTTCAAAATCGGTGGCGTGGTCCTGCGCGTAGTAACCGATATTGGCGTTTTCAGACCACTTATAACGGCCGGTATCCGGTGTCAGTTCACCGACCAGGGTTTTCAGGAAGGTGGATTTACCCACACCGTTCATTCCCAGAACCGCGACTTTTTCACCCACTTCCATCATCATATTGACGTTTTTAAACAGCGGGGCGTTTCCGTCATAACCTTTGGACAGGTTTTCCACTTCCAGCGCATTACGGAATAATTTTTTATCCTGCTCAAAACGGATAAACGGGTTCTGACGGCTGGACGCTTTAATCTCGGTCAGCTGAATTTTTTCAATCTGTTTGGCGCGGGAAGTCGCCTGACGGGACTTGGAGGCATTTGCGCTGAAACGGCTGACAAATGACTGCAATTCACTGATTTGTGCTTTCTTCTTCGCGTTATCCGCTAACAGACGTTCGCGCGCCTGAGTGGCGGCAAACATATATTCATCGTAGTTGCCCGGATGCACATTCAGGCTGCCGTAGTCCAGATCGGCCATGTGCGTGCACACCATATTCAGGAAGTGGCGGTCATGGGAAATGATGATCATGGTGCTGTTGCGCGCATTCAGCGTCTGCTCCAGCCAGCGGATGGTGTCGATATCCAGGTTGTTGGTCGGTTCGTCGAGCAGCAGAATATCCGGGTCCGCAAACAACGCCTGTGCCAGCAGCACACGCAGTTTCCAGCCGGGTGCGATTTCACTCATCGGGCCGTTATGCTGTTCCAGCGGGATCCCCACACCCAGCAGTAATTCACCGGCGCGGGATTCCACGGTGTAGCCGTCCATTTCAGCAAACTGCACTTCGAGATCCGCCACGCGCATACCGTCTTCTTCGCTCATGTCCGGCAGGCTGTAGATGCGGTCACGCTCCTGTTTGACTTCCCACAGTTCGGTGTGACCCATAATGACTGTGTCGAGCACAGAAAATTCTTCATAGGCGAACTGATCCTGTTTCAGTTTACCCAGACGTTCGTTCGGGTCGAGAAACACGTTGCCGCTGCTTGGCGCCAGATCACCGCCGAGAATTTTCATAAACGTGGATTTACCGCTGCCGTTTGCGCCGATCAGGCCATAGCGGTTACCGCCGCCGAATTTGACAGAGATATTTTCAAACAGCGGCTTGGCGCCGAACTGCATCGTAATATTGTTGCTGATTAACAAGACGAATACTCATAAGTTAAAGGAGAAAATAAACGGCGGGCATTATGCCACAGATGGGCGGCGAGGCACAGATGTATAAAAAAAGGGCGGTAACCCGGCAGGCCACCGCAGTACATATTATTGTGAGTTCGGATCCATGGCATAGATTTCACCGGATTCATCTTCCGGTAGTCCGTAATTCAGAACATCATAGATCCCCAAATCGGTTTTACAGACCTTTTTATTGATGACTTTATCGCCTTTATAGACTGCCAGGCCGGTAAATTCCCAGCCGCGGCCCATTCCGCTGTATACCACATAGTTAAACGGGCCGTTTTCAAAGCGGATATACGCCGAACCACCGCCGCTAAACATGGTTTGTCCGACATAAACACCATTTTTCGCATTGCCTTTTACCGGCAGGGTAATTTCCGGCTTTGCCAGCGTCCCGTAGCGGTATGCCGGCGTTTTACCTTTTTCCACCACCACACTGACATATTTATTATTTTCCAGCTGACAGGTAAACTCCTGAGCCAGCGCGGGGGCTGATAACAGCCCGGTTACGATCATCCCGGTAAGATGCTTTTTCATTTTTCTGCCTTTACAGGTTATTGTCCGGAGTCCGGCGTGTTATTAATTGTTGTGACCGGCTATTTATTAGCACAAAAATGAATTTATTTCCGGTTTTCCGGAGCAGGATAAGTATATATGCCATGGACTTTTGCACATCCGGCGATTGTTTTTCCCCTGAAACAATCCCGTTACGGGCGGTGGCTGAATCTGCCCGCGCTCATTACGGGCAGTGTATCGCCGGATTTGCTGTACTCTTCCGGGATGTACCGCGCAGCGGATGAGGCGCACCATTTTACCAGCTGGTTTTATACCGGACTGCCGGTGTGTCTGGCAGTTCTGGCGGCACTGTGTACGGCGCCGCTGGCGTACCGTCTGGCGCAGACAGCAACCGGTGTTCATATAAATCGTTTTGTCTTTTATGAATTGTCGTTTTCTGTCTCATTTTTTGCCGGTTTTGTTGCTCTGGCGGCACTTTTTCAGGTTATCAGAAAGCGTTAATGCGTTATGATCGCGGATTAAATTTTGCAGTACAGAGGAAAGTAAACAGTGGCGATTTGGGTGGATGCGGACGCCTGTCCGAAAGTTATCAAAGAGATCCTTTACCGGGCAGCGGATCGGGAAAAAACAGAAGTCACCTTTGTGGCCAATCAGCGGCTGGTGGTACCGCCGTCACCGTTTTTAAAAACATTGCAGGTCTCTGCCGGGTTTGATGTGGCCGATAATGAGATTGTCCGCCGTGTGCAGAAAGATGATCTTGTCGTCACCGCTGATATTCCGCTGGCCGCTGAAGTGCTGGAGAAGGGCGCGGTCGCACTGAACCCGCGCGGCGAACGTTATACCCCGGCGACTATCCGTGAGCGCCTGACCATGCGTGATTTTATGGACACTATGCGGGCTTCCGGCATCCAGACCGGCGGTCCGGCGGCACTGAACCAGCGTGATCGCCAGTTGTTTGCCAATGAACTGGATAAATGGTTTCTGCAGCTCAGAAAACGTACGCCATCCGCCTGATCTTTCCCTCATTGTTAATATCTTTATAAAACGCCGGGTGCTGCTGTGGCATCCGGCGTTTTATTTTTATCCCTGATGTAACAACTTCTTAAAAAAGCTCACTATTTAGCCTTATCCACTATAATAACAAGGGTTTATGATATTTCCAGCTGGTTTTGCCGCAGACGATCCGGCCTGAATCCTGTTTATCACCTCGTCAAATCCGATACTTTATATCGGAAATTCCTGATAAAGCTTACCTTAAGTCTCGTTATTATTAACATTGCACTATATTCATTAACATTATAATGATAGTTGTTATAATTAGTGTGCTACTTAATTAAAAAAATGCCACACAAATATTACAGATAATGATGAGGCTTTAGATGAAAATCTCACGCAGAAAGTTAATTTTAGGGGTTGGTGCTGCCGGCGTACTGGCAGGTGGTGCTTCAGTATTAGTTCCTATGGTTCGCCGCGACGGCAAATTTGTGGAATCGACTTCACGCGCAAAACATGTTGACGGCACCGAAGGTGCATTACCGAAAGAGTCCGATGCAGTCATTATCGGCGGCGGCATGATGGGGATCATGACAGCGATTAACCTGGCGGAAAGAGGCATGAGCGTCACCGTCCTGGAAAAAGGTGAAATCGCCGGTGAGCAGTCCGGACGTGCTTACAGCCAGATCATCAGCTACAAAACATCAAAAGAAATTTTCCCGCTGCACCATTACGGCAAAATGTTATGGCGCGGTATGAATGAAAAAATCGGGGCGGATACCAGCTATCGTACCCAGGGTCGTGTTGAGGTACCGTCAAGCGCGGAAGATCTCGCAAAATCACAGGCCTGGGTTGAGAATGCCAAAGAGTGGGCCGCTGATTTCGAAGCACCGCTCAACACCCGTTTCATTCAGGGCGACGAACTGAAAAAACGCCTGGTTGATGCCAAAACAGACTGGCCGATCGCCGGTTTTGAAGAAGATTCAGGCAGTGTTGACCCGGAAACCGGTGTACCGGTTCTGGCGCAGTATGCCAAGTCTCTGGGTGTTAAAATCTACACTAACTGCGCGGTCCGTGGTATCGAAACTGCCGGTGGTAAAGTCTCTGATGTGGTCACAGAGAAGGGTGCAATCAAAACCTCTCATGTGGTCCTGACCGGCGGTATCTGGTCACGCCTGTTTATGGGTAATCTGGGCATTGATATCCCGACACTGAACGTCTATCTGTCACAACAGCGTGTTTCCGGCGTTCCGGGCGCACCACGCGGTAACGTGCATCTGCCGAGCGGCATTCACTTCCGCGAGCAGGCAGACGGCACATATGCCGTGGCACCGCGTATCTTCACCAGCTCTGTGGTGAAAGACAGCCTCCTGCTGGGGCCGAAATTCCTGCATCTGCTGGGCGGCGGTGAGCTGCCGCTGGAATTCTCCATCGGTGAAGATTTGTTCAACTCCTTCAAAATGGCAACATCCTGGAACCTCGATGAAGTCACACCGTTCGAGACTTACCGCATCGCAACCGCCACACAGAATACCGAACACCTGGATGCGGTATTTGCCCGCATGAAAGCGGAATTCCCTGTATTTGAACAATCGAAAGTCGTTGAACGCTGGGGCGCGGTTGTTGCACCAACCTACGACGAACTGCCGATTATTTCTGAAGTGAAAGAGTATCCGGGTCTGGTGATCAACACCGCGACTGTCTGGGGTATGACAGAAGGTCCGGCATCCGGTGAAATCACTGCGGATATCGTGACCGGTAAAAAACCGGTTATTGACCCGGCTCCGTTTAGTCTTTCACGTTTTAGTTAATTTTCTGATTACTTACGTTGATACTATTAAGAGGCTTAATATGCGTTACAAAAGTTTACTGTTAGCTCTTCCGCTGGTCTGGGGCGCGGCTCACGCGTCAGAAGGTGTTGTTCATCATAAACTGAACGGTATGCCTATCTCTGAATCTGTGGAAATCAGCAGCAGCAAAAATATTATTTTCCTCAGCGGTAAAGTACCGACCAAAATTTCCAAAGACGCACCGGAAGGTGTTCTGGCGTCATACGGCAATACTGAAGCACAGACCATCAATATCATGGAACAGATCAAGGCGCACCTGGCTGGCTTAGGTCTGGAAATGAAGGATGTGGTGAAAATGCAGGTATTCCTGGTCGGCGGCGAAGAGACTGACGGTAATATGGATTTCGCGGGCTTTATGGCCGGTTACTCCAAATATTACAACGACAAAGATTCCGGTAACACATTACCGGCGCGTACCACTGTTCAGGTTTCTAAATTAGCAAACCCGGCATGGCGTGTAGAGATCGAAGTGACAGCTGTTCGTCCGTAATGGTATCAGCGCGTTAACAGCGGGTTTGCCTCCGGAAGGGGCAAACCCGTTTTTTATTACCTGATATCAGAACATTATCCGGCCTGATGCATTCCGGATACCCCGTGGTTAAATTATAGAACTGTCCTGTACCTTATTCTGATGTAAAAAAGAAGCCCGGACATATTGCCGGAATACTTCGGAGAAATAAGAATGACCACAGCAAATTCTGAAAAACCGCGTAACGGATATTTGACGGATTATCAGTACAATGGGGTATGGCGTAAAGGGATAAAATTTCCGGAAGGGAAACTGAGCTATTATGACCAGTATGATATTGTTATTGAAGGTATTACCTGGCAGTCACCTGAACAGATTGACAGCGAAAATATAATTCTGGTTCCGGCAGAAGAGGATATCGTATGGAACAGCCGGATCGGGATATATGGTTCGCGGGGTTCTGAAGCCAGTGAGACCGTTTATCTGGAAGGAACCGAAATTAAACCATTCGGCGGCAAAATAGACAATTCCGGAACACAAACCCGGGTTGTGTTCGAAGAAGGCAGTGTTACCCGTTATAATAATTATCAGGCTGTCATCGGCGGCAAAAAATATACGGATTTACCTGTTGATTCCGCCAATAATGCGATCGGCCTGACGGTTAAAATGGGTGAATATGACGGTGTGGTTTTATCCGGGCTGAATGACCGCAGTCAGCCGGTCACAATTTTTGAAAAAGACGGCGAAAATAAACCATTACAAGGTTTTGTTATTTTTCACGGCAGCACATCTACCTGTATCATGTTTCGTAAAGGTGACCTCACTGCCTTTGCTGCCGGGTATAAATTGTACTATGAGGATACCTTTACCACCGCATCAATTAACCTTGAGCCGATTCATATCCGTTTTGAATCCGTAGGTAAAAATATCCGCACAGAAGTACGTTTGGTTGCCCTTGACAGTAATGGTGCAGAGGGGGAAACCTTATTCCGGGGTCGTTATAATCAGGGATAAACTTTATATTCCTGGTTTTACTGTGTTAAAGCTGCGAACAACCAGTAAATTACTTATTGTTCGCAGCGGGACTTTACCACTCCTTCACATCCCGGTCGGCTTTGGTGACGGAGGTCAGTTTTGCCAGACGTGGTAATAATGCTTTTTTCAGATCATCGATAAAGGTGTAAATCACTGGTACAAACAACAGACTGAGAATAGTGGAGCTTATCAGCCCGCCGATAACCGCAATCGCCATCGGCGCGCGGAACCCCGCATCTGCGCCGGACGTCAGTACCAGCGGGATCATGCCGGCAATCATGGCAAATGTGGTCATAATTATCGGGCGGATCCGCTCGCGTCCCGCGTCTTTTACCGCCTGTTCACGGCTGAGCCCGGCGCGCTCTTTTTCCAGGATAAATTCCACCAGCAGAATGGAGTTTTTTGTCACAATGCCCATCAGCATCAGAATGCCGATAATCACCGGCAGATCGATCATTGCCCCATACAGTACGAGAGCGATAATCGCGCCGCCGACAGAAAACGGCAGGGCGGCGAGAATGGTGACCGGCTGGAGAAAATCTTTAAACAGCACAATCAGAATCGCCAGCACCAGCAGAATACTGAACAGTATGGTACTGCTGAAACGCATAAACATATCATTCATATATTCCATATCGCCGTATTCCAGTTGTGACACTGTCGCCGGGAGGTTCTGATACTCCGGCAGCGCCATCACTGCATTCAGTGCTTCACCGAGTGATAAACCGGTCAGATTAGCTTCCACCGACATTTTCCGGGCGCGGTTTATCCGGTCGATTTGTGCCGGCCCATCACTGAAATCAATGGTTGCCACCGCTTTCAGCGGTACATTTCCCTGAGCCGTGCTTCGTACGGATAAATCATTCAGCACACGGATATCATTCCGCTGATATTCAGGCAGTACCACCTGTAATGCCAGTTGTCTGTCCGGCAGATTGAATTTGGCACTGCGGGAGCCTGATTCCCCCATGGTAGCGATCCGCAGCGTGTCGGCGATTTCACTGACACTCACGCCGGTCCGCCCGGGGCCGTCAGGACGCGGTGTGACAATCAGCTCTTTGCGCAGCAGCGGTTTTATCACCTGCACATTACTGAATCCCGGCAGGCGGGCAATACCGTTACGCAGATTTTGCATGGCACTTTCCAGTTCAGCCGGGTCTGTGCCGGTGAAAACCAGCGAAAACTCTTTGCCGCCGTTACTGTTGCTGAAGTTATAACGGGCATCCGGCAGTTCACTGAACAGCGGGGCGATTGCGTGCTCAAATTCCTTCTGTGACAGTTCACGGTCACCGGGATCAACCAGTGTCAGAATGATTTCCCCCTTATGCTGCGCGATACCATCCGCATCATCCGCCACACCCGCAATGGTATAAACGGATTTTATCTCCGGCCGGTCTTTCAGGGATTTTGTCAGTGTCCGCAGGCGTTGCTGTGTCTGCTCAACCGGCGTGCCGGGCGGCAGTTCCACTTCAATCTGTGTCACACTGATATCGCCCTCCGGCATAAAGCCGACAGGCAGCCGGGTCACGGAAGCCACAGAACCCACCAGAAATACTAATGCCAGCGCCAGTGCGGTTTTCCGATGTTTCAGTGTTGCAGATAACAACCCGGTGTATTTTTCTATCCAGCGCGGTACGGCTGATTCCGGATGCGGTTTCTTTGACGGTAACAGGATATACGCGGCCATCAGCGGCGTAACCAGCCGTGCAACCAGCAGAGATGAGAACACCGCCGCAGATACCGTCACTCCGAACGGCACAAAATATTTGCCGACAAATCCGCCGATAAAACTGACCGGCAGGAAAACCGCCACAATGGTCAGTGTGATCGCAACAATCGCAAAACCAATAGCATCAGAGGCTTTGAGTGCAGCAAGATACGGGCGCTCACCGCGCTCAATGTATTTCTGGATATTCTCGATTTCCACAATCGCGTCATCAACCAGGATCCCGATAACCAGTGTCAGTGCAAGCAGGGTGATGCTGTTGAGACTGTAATCAAACAGTGCCAGCACAAAAAATGCCGGTAATATGGATAACGGCAGCGCCACTGCCGCAACCAGGGTTGCCCGCCAGCTTTTCAGGAAGAAAAAGACAATCACGATGGTCAGGAATGCCCCTTCCAGCAGGGTTTTAATCGTCAGCTGATAGCTTGATTCGGTATAAGTAACGGTGGATGAGATCAGTTCAATCGTCAGTTCCGGATGTTTGGCGGCGATCTCCGTCAGGGCGGCATTTACCTGTTCCGCCACGGCGGTATCACTGGCACCTTTGGCGCGGAATACAGCAAACCCGGCCACATCACGGCCATTGAGCTGAGAAATACTGCGGGTGGTTTTTTGTCCGTTATAGATCTCCGCAATATCACCCAGTTTTATCCATTGCTCATTTTCAGCAGGCAACTGAATGCTTTTAATATCATCAGCCGTTGTTTTTTCACCCAGTACACGGATGGTATGGGCCAGCGAATTATACTGCGATGAGCCACCTGCCGCGTTCTGATGCACACCGCGCAGCCATTCATTCACAGTAACCACCGACAGATTCAGGGCAGAGAGTTTGTCCGCGTCCGGTTCAATGCGGATCACCCGGTCAGCGCCGCCCTGACGGCTGACTTTCTGAACGCCGGGTAACATAATCAGCTGCTTACTGATGGTGTCATCAATAAACCAGGAAAGATCGGCTGCCGGAACGGTATCGGATGATACGGCGTAGCGCAGTATGGCACCGCCTTCGACGTCTATCCGGTTAATCAGCGGTTCATCAATGCTTTGCGGCAGTTCTCCCCGAATTTGTGAGATCTGCTCGCGGACATCATTAGTGGCAATATACGGATCAACATCGAGGTTAAATTCCACCGTAGTTGAGGAAATACCTTCTGTTACGGAAGACGAAATATGACGGATGCCGGGAATGCCGGAAACGGCCCGTTCGACCTGTTTGGTCACCGCATTTTCCAGCTCTGACGGCGAGGAGCCGTCCTGAGTGACCGTCACTGTCACAATCGGGAAGTTAATCACCGGATTGGCTGTTACCGGCAATTGTGCAAAAGAAAATAACCCGGCAATGGTCAGCGCCAGAAAAATAACAATGACCGGAACCGGACGGGTGATAGCCCATGAGGAAAGCTGTAATTTCATTGTGCGGCCTTCACCGGTGTGACGGTGTCATTATCAGTTAAAAATGCCTGCGCATTGACCACCACATCCGCATCCGGCGGAAGCGGGCTGAGGACAGTAATCTGCCCGTTATCAATAGCGCCGGTCTGCACCGGCTGCTGCATCACTTTGTTATTTTTCACGATAAACACTGTGCGTTCACCTTTCGCACCGGTGCGTACCGCACTGTAAGGCAGGCTTTGATACTCACGGGGCGCGGCCGTGTATGTCAGTACGCCGGTCTGTCCCTGCCGTAAATCAGCGCCGTCCGTAACAGTGACCCGTACACGGCCGGACTGTGTCAGCGAGGAAAGTACCGGTGAAATAAACCGGACAGTGCCGTTCAGTTGCCGGTTGTTGGCCGTTTTCATCGTGACTGCCGACGTTTCCTGCATTTGCGCCAGTTCATCAGCCCCCGCAGTAGCCTCAAATTCGATCTCACCGTTTTCGATCAGCTTAAACAGCAGGGTGTTATCAGACAGCATGCCCTGTACCGCGTGGCGCTCACTGATAATCCCAGCGGCCGGAGCATAGATTTTTGATTTATCCTCCTGGCTTTTTTCCCGTGCCAGTTGCGCCTGTAACTGACGCAGTTCTGCCTGCCCGGCATCAACCAGTGCCCGCTGGGCCTGGGTGTCTGATTTGGCTTTTTCAAATTCACTGGCGGAAATAACGCCGCTGCGGGCGAGTTTTGTCATCCGGGTCAGATCACGCTGAGATTGCGCCGCCAGCACACTTTGCTGCCGGATATACGCGGCTGCTTTTTCCGTTTCTGCCTGCAACTGCCGGACAGCGGCACTTTGCAAAGGGGATTCCAGGGTTGCCAGCAACTGATTTTTCTCCACCGGCTGACCTTCCTCAGCAAATACTGCCGTCACCGTCTGTTGCTGCAGCGGCGAGCCGATAGCAATTTCATTTCTGGCCACAAATTTTCCCGGCAAGGTAATGACCGGTGCAGAGCGGATTATTTGCGGATGCGTCACACTGACCCGCACATCATCTGCCAGGCCGGCAGGTGATACAGAAAATAAAAAGAGTGTGGTTACTATCAAAATACGGTTTTTCATCGTGGTACAATTTCCGTCCGGAAGCATTGCCCGCTAAAATAAACTAAATAGTCTAATTTTCCTTAAACCCGCGTTAAGCCGCGATTTTTCGTTAAGCTGAATTAAGCTTTTCCGGGGAGAACCCCGTTATGGATCCGCTGCACAGCATTGCCGTCACGCTTTTTTTGTTTGTCCTGACTTTTTTCAATCCCGGGGCAAATCTGTTTATTGTGGTGCAGACCACACTGAGTTCCGGACAAAAAGCGGGGCTGACCTGCGGTTACGGCGTGGTGCTGGGCAATGCGATTTACTCGGGGCTGGGATTATTCGGGCTGGTGAAGGTGTAGGTCAGCCCCGCACGGTGGCTGTAAACTGAGGTATCACTGTTTTGTGTTGTTCCGCTGAGGTTGTTGGTGGTTTTCAGTGAGGAATCATCATAACGGCCGCTTAAAATCAGGCTCCATTGCTGCCAGCGCAGATGATCCTGCATATAAACACCATAGCGCTGGTAAGTTTGTCCGGTAGAGGTGGATAATGTCATGTGCGGCGTAAACTGCGGGCGGTAGTGAGAACCGTACGGATCAAATGTTACCGTTTGCGAGCCTGACCAGTCCTTATCCAGCTTACCGGTCTGAAGATCAAAGCCGGTCAGAATTTCATGGGATACCGGGCCGGTGAGGGTTTTGTAAATCAGCTGATTATCCGCCGCCAGGGTTCTGGCCCGGGACGGGGAATCCTGATACACCGCAGTCAGCAGACGTCCGTCCTGCACAAATCCCCGCGTAAAATCACGGCGGATATACGTTTTCACATCCGCATAGCGGAGGTTCTGTTTCAGTGTCAGTGAATCCGATACCTGCCAGCTGACCAGCGAAGTAATGGATTGCTGTGTCCGGCCCGATTTTTCATGATCAGGATTACTGTAGTTGCGGTGCCTGTCAAGACAGCAGCCAGGAATCAATTTGTGCACCCCAGATCCCGCTGTTACCCGCGACCCGCAGGCTGTCGAGATAATAATCCGCATCAAACCCGCGCATTTTCGAAAAATCAATGCTATTGCCGAAGCCCCCGAATTTTTCACTGGCCACCCCGGCGCTGTAGCGCAGCGCTTTGCTGAGGGACTCAGCCGGCAGGGTATCGAGCTGATCACGGCGGATCACTGATACAAACTGCGGCGTTTCCGCCAGTGCGGCGGAGCCTTTTGTTGCCGAGGACTGACGCAGGGCACCATAACCGTGCGGCTCATAATGAACATCATCCGCAGCGGTGACATACACCACATCGTCCGGTTCCGCTGAAACAGACGGAGCAGACAGCAAAGAGGCAGAAAAAACAGATGTAATAACGACAGGGTAAGAACTCAGTAATCGGCGCATGAGGGTTTTTCTCAGTTGATCAGAACAGCGGCAGTACATACATTGACCGACCATCAGTCGATAATGGTGGTAATTGTTTTCATTTGCATTTAAAAAATCAGGATGGAAGGGACACAAAATTTCGCTATAGTGGGGCGGATTCCATCACCCAACGGACCGGGAAATGACAAAAAATACACTGAATAACACAGAACAGTCTGCACAGAGCGGTATAAAAATCTATCTGAGAAACGGGCTGTATTTTGTGCTGTTTTTAATGGCAGTACAGTTACTGACCACACTGACCGGTGGGGGATTAACTGCGCTGGGTATTGAGCCGCGTACGGTTAACGGGCTGTTCGGTATTTTCCTTGCGCCTTTTATTCACAGCAGTTGGGGGCATTTATTCAGTAACCTGCCACCGCTGTTAATTCTCAGTGTGTTACTGATGATCCCGTCAGTGAAACATTATATTAAGGCGTCCCTGTTTATTATTATCGTCGGCGGATTACTGGTCTGGTTATTCGGGCGGACGGCCGTACATGTCGGGGCGAGCGGCTGGATATTCGGTCTGTGGGCGTTACTGATTTATCAGGGGATTTTCCGCCGCAAACCACTGGATATTATTATCGGCATTGTGGTGCTGATTTATTACGGCGGCATGATCAGCGGACTGTTTCCGGGACAGCAATTCGTCTCAGTTGAATCCCATCTGAGCGGTGCCGCCGCCGGGGTTTTATTCGGCTGGCTGCAATACCGCAAGCAGAAACAGAATAACAAACCGGTATAACACTCTGCCGGGTGATAACACCCGGCATCATAATCTGTCAGCCGCGGATGCGGGATGTCAGACCTTTCAGGAAATAACGCAGCAGCTGATCACCGCAGTCGCGGTAATTTTTATGATCCGGATTGCGGAACAGAGCGCTGATTTCCGGTTTTGACACCCGGAAGTCGGCACGCTGAAAAATATCAGCCATATCCGTATCCTTCAGTTCAAACGCAACGCGCAATTTTTTCAGGATAATATTGTTGGTCAGACGGGCATCTACCGCCGGTACCGGGCGGCTTTCATCTTTGCCGCGGCGGAAAATAATCAGTCCGTTGAGAAAATGACCGGTCACATTATCATCACAAAGCTGATAATCCGCTTCATCTTCTTTTTTCAGCCAGTCGCTCATCTGCGCTTTGGTGACAGTTAATCCGGCAAGTCCGGTGATTTCGGCCATTTTTGCGTCACTCAGATCCAGCATGTAGCGGACACTGCGCAGAACATAGTTATTCAGCATAAACAGGGGTTATCCATGGAAGGAGTTATAAACCCTGCAATACTAGTGATTATCCGTCCGCATTTCAATGAAATCCGCTGGTTGGAAGTGGATTAATGGCGGTGATATAGTAGGTTTTTCCGTTCAGTCATGAGGTTACTATGTCATTGTCCCGCGCGTTTGCCACCACACTGCTTGCTGCTGCCTGCTCCGCTTATGCTGCCGACCCGGCAGATCTGATGATAACGGACGGCACTGTGCTGACCATGAACCCGGAAAATACGGTGTTTGAACACGGTACCGTGGTGGTCAGTGACGGAAAAATTGTCGCCGTCGGCGGCCCTGAGCTGACAGCGAAATATCAGGCAAAGAAAGTGCTGGATGTAAAAGGCGATATTGTCATGCCGGGGCTGATAAACACCCACACTCACGGCTCAATGACGGTTTTCCGCTCTCTCGGGGATGATGTGCCGGATCGTCTGCACCGCTATATTTTCCCGCTGGAAAATAAACTGGTTTCCCGCGATATGGTGCGCACCGGTGCCAATCTGGCCAATATCGAAATGATTAAAGGCGGCGTGACCACCTATGCGGATATGTATTATTTCGAAGATGAGGTTGCGAAGACCGTAGATAAGGCGGGTTTACGCGCCGTGCTGGGTGAGACCATCATTAATTTCCCGGTTGCGGATGCACAGACGCCGGAAGAAGGGATCGCGTATGCGGTACGCTTTATCAATGAATACAAAGATCATCCGCGCATCACACCTGCATTCGCCCCGCATGCCCCGTATACCAATACCACTGAAAACTTACAGAAAATCGCGGCACTGTCTGAAGAGCTGAATGTACCGGTGATGATCCATCTGGCGGAAACGGATCGCGAAAAAGAAGAGATAGCCAAACGCACCGGCGGGAAAAGCCCGGTACAGTATATGGCGGATATCGGCGCGCTGAATAACCGCCTGCTGGCGGCACATGTCATTATGGCCGATGATAATGACCTGGATCTGCTGAAAAAATATGATGTCGGGGTGGCACACAATATCAGTGCCAATACGAAATCCGCCAAAGGTGTGGCACCGGTCACGCAAATGCTGGAAAAAGGGATCCGCACCGGTCTCGGTACCGACGGGCCGATGTTCTCCAATACATTAACCACCATGAATGAACTCAATCTGGTCGGTAAAATCCATAAACTGGAAACCAAAAACCGCGCGGCCATGCCGCCGCTGACCGTGGTTGAAATGGCGACCAAGGGATCGGCCCGTGCACTGCATATGGATGATAAAATCGGCTCGCTGGAAACCGGAAAACTGGCAGATATCATTGTGGTGGATACCAAAGCACCTAATATGGTGCCGGTGTATAGTCCGTATGCCGCCCTGGTTTATGGCGCAAACGGCGCCAATGTCCGTCATACCATTGTTGACGGTGTGATCCTGATGGAAGACCGGCAGTTACTGACCGTCAATGAAAATGAAATTATTCAGGATGCACAGCGTTTTGCGGAAAAAGTCCGTGAAACCGTGCGCGCTTCAGGGGAAGAGGTGAAATGACAGAAAAACTCAAATGTGCGCTGATTTATGATTTTGACGGCACCCTGGCTGAAGGTGATTGTCCGGAACACGGGCTGATGCCCGCATTGGGTATCAGTGACACGAAAGCATTCTGGCGGGAAGTGAAGCGGTTTGCCAAAGCAGATGACGGCGACGAAATCCTCTCCTATATGGGATTACTGGCCGCCAAGGCCGCGAATAAAAAGTCAGAGGAACTGAGTATTGAAAACCTGAAGAAACACGGTGCGACGATTCCGTTGTTTCCCGGGGTGACAGAGTGGTTCACCCGGATCAATGCCTGGGCCCATGAGCAGGGGCTGGACCCGGAACACTATATTCTGTCCAGCGGACTGGACGGTATGATTCGTGGTACGGCTATCGGCCATGAATTCCGCGATATTTTTGCCTGTAAATATCACTATTCCGCTGACGGAAAAACAGCACAGTGGCCCGCTCAGGCTATCAACTACACCACCAAAACACAGTTTTTATTCCGGATAAACAAGGGAATACATAACTCGTGGGATAATGTGGCGGTTAATCATTTTATCGAGCAGGAAGAACGCGCTGTGCAGTTCCGCCATATGATCTATTTCGGTGATGGTGATACCGATATCCCGGCCATGAAGATGGTGCGTTATCAGGGCGGTTTCTCACTGGCGGTGTTTGATCAGAAGAAATGGGGCAACCCGGAAACACAGAACAAGGTCGGCAAGCTGATCGCAGAAGAGCGGGCAAATTATGTGGTACCCGCAAACTATGAGGAAGGCAGCCAGCTGGATGTGACCGTAAAAGGACTGTTACAGCTGTTCCGCCGTAAGCGCTGATATCTGCAAACCCTTATTGGTGACACTGTCACATAAAATACGGGTATTACATGTCCGTTCAGAATATTTTTGCCCGGTCACCGTCCGTAGCCTGTCAATTGGTGTACCATAACGACAGATACTATTCAGAATAAGAAATGTATGGAGAAAGTATGAAATACCAAAATGTGACTGACACGCCCGGTGAGAATTCCTATTTCCTCGTTTTTAATCTGACAGATACCCCGCAAACGCGGGAGACGGTTGTTACGCTGTGTAATAACCTGTCCGGTATTCTGCGCAGCATCCGTAACCGCTTTCCGAAACTGGAAGTCAGTTGTGTGATGGGCTTCGGGGCGGATGCGTGGCAAAAACTGTTTCCGGATGCGGGCAAACCCCGTGAACTGAATACTTTTGAAGCAATTAAGGGACCGCGCTTTACCGCCGTATCCACCCCCGGTGATATCTTCTTTCATATCCGCGCCCTGAATGTGTCCGCCTGTTACGAGCTGGGCTCAATTATCAGCCGTGCTCTGAGCGGTGCAGTGACCTGTGAGGATGAAGTTCACGGTTTCCGTTATATGGACGGACGCGCAATTATCGGCTTTGTCGACGGGACAGAAAACCCGGAATTTGAGGATGAGCGCAAAGAGTATGCGGTTATCGGCGACGAAGATCCGGGATTTGCCGGCGGCAGCTATGCCTTTGTGCAGAAATACATTCACGATATGGATGCCTGGCAGAGCCTGAGCACCGAAGATCAGGAAAAAGTCATTGGCCGTCATAAATTCAATGATGTCGAACTGACCGATGAGCAGAAAATCCCCGGCTCCCACAATGTGGTGACCAATATTCAGGACGAAGAGGGCAATGACCTGAAAATAGTCCGCGCCAATATGCCGTTCTCCAACCCGGCCAAAAATGAGCACGGCACCTATTTTATCGGCTACGCCCGTTATTTCTCCACCACCCGCAGAATGCTGGAAAATATGTTTGCCGGAAAAGAAACCGGTGCCACCGATGAATTACTGAAATTCAGTACCGCCGTGACCGGTACACTGTTCTTTATTCCGTCACCGGCCATGCTGGATGATGTTGAATAACTGACCTGATCCGGGAGATCGCTCCCGGATCACTTTTCCCGTCTGTTGTTTCCGCGTTTTTTATTGGTATTTCCCCGTTGTCTGCGGTAAAGTTTCCGGCTTTTTTCCGGCATGGCAAACAGCGGAGGCATTATGTTTATTGGTTTTGATTACGGAACATCCAACTGCTCAGTGGCAGTGATGAAAGAGGGCACTCCGGTGTTATTACCGCTGGAGGGGGATAATGTCTATATTCCGTCCACCCTGTGTGCACCGACACGCGAATCCGTCTCCGAACACTTATTCCGTCACCGCGATATTCTGCCGTCGGATAATACCGGCGAACAGTTATTACGCCGCTCTATCGCCTTTAACCGCGAAGAAAGTATTGAGCTGGTGCCGGAGGATATTTTGTTCGGTCAGGCCGCGCTGGAACTCTATCTTAATGATCCGCGTGACGTGTATTACGTCAAATCCCCGAAATCCTTTCTCGGTGCTTCCGGGCTGCATGATGTGCAAATCAGCTTCTTTGAGGATCTGGTCTGCGCCATGATGGCGAATATCAAATCTCAGGCAGAGCGTTCAACACAGGAAACTATCACCGAAACGGTGATCGGCAGACCGGTTAACTTCCACGGACTGGGCGGCGAAACCGCCAATCAGCAGGCGGAGGCCATTCTTCTGCGGGCGGCAAAACGTGCCGGTTTTCAGCAGATTACCTTTCAGTTTGAACCGGTGGCGGCCGGGCTGGAATATGAGTCGGTACTGAATACGGATCAGACGGTGCTGGTGGTGGATATCGGCGGCGGTACCACCGACTGCTCACTCATCCGCATGGGGCCGGGTTACCGGGGTCAGGCCGATCGCACCGGCAGTCTGCTGGCACACAGCGGGCAGCGGGTCGGCGGAAACGATCTTGATATCTATCTGGCCTTTAAACAGCTGATGCCGCTGTTCGGGATGAACAGCCGCGCGGCTTCCGGTATCGAAATGCCGCTGATGCAATTCTGGAACCCGATCGCCATTAATAATGTGGAAGCACAGAAAGAGTTCTACTCCCGTCAGAATCTCACACTGTTACAGCAACTGAAGCGGGATGCGGCAGAGCCGGAAAAACTGCTGCGTCTGCTGGAAGTGTATAACCAGAGCCTGGGTTACAGCATTGTCCGCCGGGCGGAAGAGGCAAAAATCGCGCTTTCCGCCTCACCGGAATACCGTGCGGCAATCCGCCTGCTCAGTGAAACGCTGGAGACAGACATCAGTGCGGCGGAGATGGAAGAATCGATTTCCTCCCCGAAAGATAAAATGATTTCCCTGGTGAATGATGCAGTGCAGCAGGGCGGCGCAACGCCGGATGCTATCTTTATCACCGGCGGATCAGGCCGGTCGCCGGTGTTATGCCGCGCGATTGAGGCACAATTACCGGGTATTCCGGTGGTCAGAGGAAACGATTTCGGCTCGGTAACCGCCGGTCTGGCACGCTGGGGCGAAATTTGTTTTAAATAAACTTGCAACAGACCGGTCGGTCTATTAAAGTATTGTCATGAACAAACACACTGAACATGATACCCGCGAACATCTTCTGGCTACCGGCGAACGCCTGTGTCTTCAGCGCGGCTTTACCGGCATGGGGCTGAGTGAGCTGCTGAAAACGGCCGGGGTGCCGAAGGGCTCGTTTTATCACTATTTTCGCTCCAAGGAATTATTCGGCGTAGCTCTGCTGGAACGCTATTACGAAGATTACCTGGAACGCCTGACCGGTCATTTTGAGCACGGCCCCGGGAATTACCGTGATCGCTTTCTCGCGTATTACGGCGATATTCTGAAAAATGCCTGTCAGCACAGCCGTATTCAGGGCTGTCTGACGGTCAAATTATCCGCCGAAGTGTGTGATTTATCGGAAGATATGAATGCCGCGATGGATAAGGGCGTCAGTAAAGTGATCGCACTGCTGGCGCAAACCCTGGAAAACGGACGAAAAGAAAATTCGCTGATGTTTCAGGGCGATGCGCAGCACGCCGCACAGGTATTTTATTCATTATGGCTGGGGGCAAATTTGCAGGCAAAAATTTCCCGCAGTACCGCGCCGCTGGAAAGTGCACTGGCGCATGTTGAAACACTGATTACCGCGCCTGAGTAATTTTTTCGCAGGCGTTTTTATTTATCTGAAAACTAGTCGACTGGTCTAATCCGGAGATACTATGTCACAACAACCATTGTCACAGAAAAAACTGTTTACCCCGCTGAAAGTAGGCGCCTTTACCGCACCGAACCGCGTATTTATGGCGCCGCTGACCCGGCTGCGCAGTATCGAACCCGGCGATATCCCGACCCCGCTGATGGGTGAATATTACCGCCAGCGTGCCGGTGCAGGGCTGATTATCTCGGAAGCCACTCAGATTTCGGCACAGGCCAAAGGCTATGCCGGTGCGCCGGGTCTGCACAGCCCGGAACAGATTGCGGCCTGGAAAAAAATCACGGCCGGTGTGCATGACGCAGGCGGCCACATTGCTGTCCAGTTGTGGCATACAGGGCGGATTTCTCATAACAGCATTCAGCCGGGACAACAGGCACCGGTAGCGCCGTCTGCGATCAGTGCCGGTACCCGCACCTCACTGCGTGATGAAAACGGTCATGCTATCCGTGTTGATACTTCCATGCCGCGTGCGCTGGAAACCAGTGAAATCCCGGGGATTGTGAATGATTTCCGTCAGGCGGTAGCTAATGCCCGCGAGGCCGGGTTTGATATGGCAGAGCTGCATTCCGCTCACGGTTATCTGCTGCACCAGTTCTTATCACCGGATGCCAACCACCGTACCGATCAGTACGGCGGCAGCCGCGAAAACCGCGCCCGTCTGGTGCTGGAAGTGGTGGATGCAGTCTGTGCAGAGTGGGGACCGGAACACATCGGGATCCGTGTGTCACCAATCGGTTCTTTCCAGAATATGAGCAACGGCCCGGATGAAGAGGCGGATGCCCTGTATCTGATTGAGGAACTGAATAAACGCAATATCGCCTATCTGCATATGTCTGAACCGGACTGGGCAGGCGGCAAGCCGTACAGCGAAGATTTCCGTCGTAAGGTTCGTTCTCTGTTCCGTGGTGTGATTATCGGTGCCGGGGCTTATACCCCGGAAAAAGCAGAAGATCTGATTGAAAAAGGGCTGATTGATGCGGTGGCATTTGGCCGTGATTATATCGCCAACCCGGATCTGGCCGCGCGTCTGGCGAAAAAAGTACCGCTGAACCCGCAGCGTCCGGAATCCTTCTACGGCGGTGGTGCCGAAGGGTATACCGATTATCCGTTTATGTCATAAAAACATTAATCCGGCGGCAGAAAACAGCCGCCGGGTTATTTTTACGGACGGATAATCGTATGTGCATACACTGTACTGTAACCATCCATCTCTATTTTGCGGAATTCCACATCAAAGACTTCATTTAATAAAGAGGATTCCAGCAGTGCGGCGGATGAACCGAAATAGCGCAGTTGTCCCTGTGATAACACAATAACCGATTCAAAATAGCGGAATACCATATCCAGCTCGTGCAGACACACCACCACCAGTTTTTCTTTTCCCTGTGCCGTTAAATCTTCAATCAGCTGCATGCGGTGTTTTATATCCAGCGCCGCACCCGGTTCATCGGCAAATATCACCGGCGGATCACACATCAGTGCCATTGCGGTCAGTACCCGGCTTTTTTCCCCGCCTGATAATATATGCCAGTGTTTATCCAGTAACGGCTGTAATTCATATTTGCGGCAGGCGGCTTCTTTTGCGGCTTTCGGGTCAGATGCCCGCTCTGCGGCCAGTGAAATTAATTCCTCTGTGCGCTGATCCCAGCAGGGATTAAAACTCTGCGGAATAAGACCGATTTTCTGCATCCGCGCCGCTCCCTTATAACGGCTGATATTTTTCCCGCCCAGGGTAACGGCGCTGAATACCTCCGGGTCAAGCCCGGATAAGGCCTTTATCAGGGTGGATTTACCGGAGCCGTTCGGGCCGATAAGGGCAATGCTGCCTCTGGCGGGTAAATGCAGGAAATCAACCGTCAGTATTGTTTTATCCTGTTTACGGACGTTCAGTTTATTCACTGTGATCATGATTTTCTCACCCGTTTCGCCAGCAGATAAATAAAGAAAGGGCCGCCGATAAAGGCGGTGATCAGCCCGAGCGGTATTTCCCCCGGCGGCAGCAGGCTGCGTGATAATGCATCGGAGAACATCACCAGTGCCGCACCAATAACAGCGGAGGCGGGCAGTACATATTTATGACGGGCACCGACCTGCCAGCGGGCAATATGCGGGGCAATCAGCCCGATAAAACCAACAACGCCGCCGAGTGAAACGGCAATTGCCACAATGGCGGATCCGGCAATTAAGGCCAGCACGGTAAACCGTTCAACGGATAAACCGAAACTCATGGCCATTGTTCTGTCCAGTCCCATTAAATCCAGCCCGTCAGATAACAGATAAACGGATAATAAAATGGCGGCCAGGGTTAATATCAGGCTGATGATCAGACCTTCTCCGGACGGAGTTTGTATTCCGCCCAGAATCCAGCTTAATACCACCTGGAGGCTGGTACTTTCATCGGATAATGCCATCATCATAAACGAACGGGCGGCATTTAATACCGCACTGACCGCCACCCCGGTTAATAACAATGTGGCGGTATCCAGTGAACCGGCAATCCGGGAGACAGATAACACAATAAATATCGCCGCCAGTGCGCCGCTGAAGGCAAACAGCGGCAGCGATACCGCCAGCGGTAATCCGAGCGGCACTAATAATGCCACTGTTCCGCCGATCGCGGCACCGCCGGAGGATCCTAATAACCACGGCTCTGCCAGCGGATTGCGGAATACTCCCTGAAAAATGGCACCGCTTAATCCCAGTAATGCGCCGGTAAATCCGGCGGTAATCACACGCGGTAAACGCCATTCTGTTAATAAGCGGGATGTCAAATCATCACTGTAAAACAGGGCGCTTACCACCTTCAGCGGACTTTCCCATGTATGTCCCGCACAGGCGGAGAAAATAAATGCGGCGAAGAAAATGAGTAACAGACTGACTATTTTCACTGTCTCAGGCTCCATTGCTCAAAGATGTCAGACATATATTCAATGCCATCAATAATCCGCGGGCCGGGAATAAGCACATACGCACTTTTGACCGGATAAATATCATTATTTTTAACAGCTTTCATTTGTGACCAGCCGGGAAGTGTCAGTAAATCCCGGATTTTGTCTCCGGAAATGGTGTACAAAATAATATCCGGGTCGGCGGCGATAACCGCTTCCGGAGATACCTGTTTCAGCGCCGGTCCGGCCTGTTTATATTCCTCCAGCGCCAGGGTTCCGCCCGCTTTTAAAATGGAATCGGCGGTGTAACCCGGTGTTTTTTTATACACCTGCGGCCTGGCAACCAGTAATAACCCGTTACTGACCTGACCGGTGATCATAATGACCCTTGGTGCGCGGTAACCTGCGGGCTTTTGCTGAACATTGTGCAGCCGCTGTTCTATTTCTGCCGCCACCTGTTCGCCTTTTTCCGTTGTTTTGGTGACCTGTGCCACCAGACGGATATTATGAATAATTTCCTCAATACTGTTTCCCTCCAGCACCAGCACAGGAATGCCGAATTTACGCAGCGGTGTTAATAACTGATGCGTGGCCTGGCGGGCAGGGGTCATAATCACCAGATCCGGTTTCTGTTCAATGATCCGCTCAAGGGAAAACCCGAGGCGGCCGCCGATTAACGGTTTATTTTTGATTTCATCCGGGAAATAGGTGTAGGCATCAATACCGGCGATATTGTCAGCCAGTCCGAGGATCGCCACAATTTCGGTATTTGATGAAAAGATAGTCACAATACGCTGCGGTTTTTCGTTCAGCGTGACCGGCGCAGATAATTGCGCCATCATACTGAAAGCAGGCAGAGCACGGCACAGGGCCATGCTCAGAGTGATAATTATAATCAGGACTTTCATTATTGCCGGTTAAAAACGGTATGTCACACCGGCAATAAATGACCGGCCCGGCATAGAGGTTCCCAGACTGCCGTTGGATTTTGACGGCAGCATAATATACGGGTCTTCATCCAGGGCAAAAAATACCGGATGCTCGTTTTTATCCAGAATATTGTCTATCCGTCCGTACAGCGTCAGTGACTGGCTGATATCCACATCCGCCTGAAGATTCCAGACCATAAACGGCGCTTTGCGCATCACATAAGAAGAATAAGGGCGGACATCCGGGATAATTCCTTCCTCTGTTTTATACCACATCGGTCCGCGCAGAATTCCCTGTAACTGGAGGCTCCACGGATAACGGGCATTGGTAAAATAGAGCTCGTTAATAAACGCCGCCTGATACTGATACATGCGCTGAACTTTATTACTGTTATTAGTTGCGGTTATTTTGGCGCCTTTATCTTCCATATCGAAATTCCAGCTGCCGTTTAAACGCATGACCCAATCCCAGTCTGTCTGCCAGTCAAATACACGGTTAACGGTGGCACGGCTGTTAATTTCCAGCCCGCGTACCACAATATCATCGTCGCTGTTGGCGTACTGATAGACATTCGGTGCCAGAACGTTGGTCTGTATTCTGTTCTGAATCGTATTTTGGAACAGGGCAATATCGACGGAATTCAGGGAATCACCAAGTGTCGCGCCCACTTCAAACTGACGGTTACTTTCCGCTTTCAGGGAACTGTTGCCCAGATATTGCGTACCGGACAGCGTAATATAATCCGCGCCCAACTGTGTGGCGGTCGGCGCACGGTAGCCGGTGGCGACAGAGGATTTCAGGTTCAGCCAGTCATTGACCTGATAGTTGGTACCGAGACTCCAGGTTAACTTATTATATGAGGCACTGCCGGTGAACTGATTATCCAGGTTCGGTGTTTTATCGAAATTGGTTTTCCCGTAGGTATAACGCATCCCGCCGCGGATTATCCAGCTGTCATCAAATAAACTCTGCCGGTCATCGAAATAAACGGCATACTGATTTTCAGTCTGGTTATTATCATACGGCGCGGATTGTTTCAGCGGGTTGCCGCTGACACTGACCTGATCCCGTTCTGAACGCAGACGGCTGTATTCGTAATCCACCCCTAATAACAGATCGTTCTGCTCATGGAGTTTAATCACCGGCTGGAATTTCACGCCGTAAATATCCAGTTGGCGGCGGTTATGATCACTGCGGGTTTTTGCGGTTAACGGTGATGCCCAACGGAAATTATCCACATCCTGCACAAAATAGGCGTGGCTGTTCATTCTGAAAATACTGTCGTCAGTGCCGTTTTTCCAGACCACATCCGCTGAACGGTTATAACGGGTATCTTTGGCGTAAATATTCCCGGTTGATCCCCGGAAACCGCCGTCATAAATACCGTCAGTCCGCAGTGACACATCGAGCAGGTTACTTTCGTTGATCTGCCAGCCTAAATTACCGCTTAAACCAAAGCGTTCCCAGTTGGTATTTTCCTGTTTGTGGCCGCCTTTCCCTGAATGGTAATCATCGCGGCGTCCGGCTTCAAACCCGACATAGCCGTAAATATCGCCGTCATCATTCTGAAAACCATAGCCGCCGTAAGTCTGTGCCAGTCCCCAGGATCCGGTTTCTGCTGAGATTTTCCCGCCTTCGTCGGTTAATCCGTTTTTCAGGAAAATATTAATCACGCCGCCCATCGCCTGGGAGCCGTAAATAACCGAAGAAGGGCCCCGGATAACTTCAATCCGGCTGACATCTTTCGGTGATAATTTGGATAAGTTCGCGGTTCCTGCCCGGCGGCCGTTAACTAATACCAGCACCTGTCCGGCAAAATCTTTTCCCTGACCATCCGTTGCAGCACCGCGGATATTAATGGATGTCTGCCCGGGACTCCATTCACTGAAAAAGCCGACGCTGTTCTGTGCCAGTAATTCGGTCAGACTTTCCGCCCGTGAGCGTTCAATCTGGTCGCTGTCGATAACCTGGGTGGTAACGGTGGATTTTCGCTGCTGTTCTTCACGCCCTGAAGCGGTGACGATTAGTGTGTCACTGTCCGGATCCTGTTTTGCGGTATTTTCCGCCCCGGCGGAGAATTGTGAATATGACAGGATCAGTGAAACCAGTGCCAGTTTCCTGCTGTTTATTTTCATTGTTAAAAACTCATTTTTATATAATGCCTGATCAAAACACCGGCTGTTACCGGTGAATTTCCCTGAAACAACTTTTCTGAAACAAATAACATCAAGTGTTAATGCGATCCGTTTTCATCTTAAGAAAACAGGAAAGGCTAAGTCACTAAAAAATATGACTAAAAGTTCGAAACGGGAAAGCGGTCAAGGTAATTGAAAATAAACCGTTATAATCACATGGGTGAATTATAAAAAAGGTGAGCAGATGTTGAAAATATGCTGCGTTGTTAAAAAGTCGGCGGCACCGGTAGCGTTGCCGCTTTTCCGGATTGGCGGTTTAATTCTCTGTTGCGCCAGAAGATTTACGGTCCCGGTTATCAGTGCGTTGTGTTCCTTACCGTCTAGTGTCTGAACAGGGTAAGAGAGTGTTCACCGCCGGGACAGCAGATATATCTGATAAGAGGTTAACTATCCTTAACTTGATTTTGCGCCATAACGGCGAATAATGGGGCGGGTAAAATTCACAGATACACGCAGTTGTTTATTCCCCGGGGTTTCTTCATGGTCAGTGGTTTATTTATCGGCATCCTGTTCGGCGGATTGCTCCAGTCAGGTCAGTTCTGTTTTGTTTCCGGATTCAGAAACATTCTTTACCAGCGAAATACCCGGTTTCTTACCGCACTGCTGATTGCGGTCACTATTCAGTCCGCAGGTTTCTTTGCTCTGGAATCCGCCGGATTATTACATATACCGGAAGGAAATCTGCCAATCACCGCAACACTTGCCGGTGGTCTTTTATTTGGTGCGGGCATGGTACTGGCCGGTTGTTGCGGCAGCGGCGCATGGTTTCGTTCCGGTGAAGGATTAACCGGTACCTGGATTGCCTTATTTGCCTTTGTTGTTACCATGGCGACCGCTCAGAAAGGCAGCCTGAAACATTGGTTTGAACCCTTATTACAGCATCCCGCACAGCCGGATACGATTTATAAAACACTGGATATCTCTCCGTGGTTTCTGGTCGCGTTTTTAATTATTCTCACCGCCGGATTACTGATTTATCAGCATTATCATCCCCGTTATACGCCACCTTCACAGGGACGCTTTAATTATCTGCCGCTGAATATTACCGGTATGCTGATCGGTATTCTCGGGATTATTGCCTGGGTTTTCAGTGCTGAGGCCGGACGTAATTTTGGCTATGGCGTTGCTGTTCCTTCCGGCAATGTTATTCAGTATCTGATCACCGGACAGCAGCGTTATTTTAACTGGGGAACCTTATTTGTTATCGGTATTTTCGCCGGTTCAATGATAAGTGCGGTTATCCGCAAAGAATTCAGATTAAGACTTCCGCCTGATGGTATTACCGTCGTTAAACGCCTGACCGGCGGGATTGTTATGGGAGCAGGGGCAACACTGGCAGGCGGCTGTACCGTCACGAATTCCCTTGTGGCAACCGCTTATTTCTCCTGGCAGGGATGGATTTCCACATTCATGATTATGGCTGGTGTTTGGATCACCAGTTATTTTTTCCGTTCAGGGCAATGTCGTTTATAGGATCACATATGAAAACAAAATCACTCTTTCTTCTGATACCGTTATTACTCTCAGGTTGTGACCAGACGGTGGTAAAAGAGATCGGCATTGAAGAATTGTCGGAGAACCTGAACAATCCGGAATACATTATTATCGATACCCGGCCGGACAGTTTATATTTCGGTTTTAAAGATAAAGGCGCGGCCCGCGGCGGCCATATTAAAGGTGCGATGCAGTTTACTACCGGCTGGCTGGATTTTATCGATGAGAATAAATTTGATACGTTTGTCGAAGAAAAGGGGATTTCCAAAGAAAAAACCCTGGTATTTTACGACAGTGACCCGGATTCACTGGAACGTATTACTGCTGAATTTGCTGCCAAAGGTTTTCAGGTCAGGGCATTTAAATCCTTTATCCAGTACAGCAATTCTGATCTGCCGATGGATAAATACCCGAATTACTTTCTGAGTGTTTCTCCCGCCTGGGTTCAGGCCGCACTGAACGGTGAAAAACCGGAAAGTTATACCAGTGATCAAAAACCGGTGATATTTGAAGTGTCGTGGGGGGATGCGGAGCAATCAAAATCCTATGCAACGCATATTAAAGGTGCTTTCCATTTTAATACCGACTGGATAGAAAATGCGCCGGTCTGGAATTTATCCGAACCTGACGTTATCAAAAATAATCTGCTGAAAAACGGGATCCGCAAAGATACCCCGGTTGTCGTCTATTCTGAAAATCAGATGGCAGCATTGCGGGTATTATGGGCACTGAAATGGGCGGGTGTTGAGGATGTCCGTTTCCTGAACGGCGGTTTAAATGTCTGGACTGATGCGGAATTACCAACGGAAACCACCCTGAATATTCCGGTACCGGTTGCGGATTTTGGTGCGGAAATTCCGGTTAATCCGCAGGTCACTATTGCCATGCCGGCAGAAGCCATACAGGGTCAGAAATCCGGCCTTAAACTTATCAGCAACCGGACATGGGATGAACATACCGGCAAAATCTCCGGTTATGACTATATTCCGCGCAAAGGTGAACCGGCCGGGGCAATATGGGGATTCGGCGGTAAAAATTCGAATGATATGTCCGATTACTATGACCCGGACGGCACATTACGTAATCCGGAAGAGATTTTTGCTTTATGGAAAACGCAGGGTATTGAACCGACAGACCAGGTCGCGTTTTACTGTGGTACCGGCTGGCGGGCAAGTGTTTCCTGGTTTATGACCCAACTGGCGGGCTGGGAAAACAGCCGGATTTATGACGGCGGCTGGAATGCCTGGCAGATGGATCCGACATTACCGGTATTAAATAATATTCAGAGCCAAAAACCGGCAGCACTGAATGATTATGGTGAAATAATCAAAAAACCGGGACAATCCTGTAAAAGCTGATTTAACTGAAACACCGGTTTCCGCAGAAATAACGGAAGCCGGTATTATTGGTTATTTACCATGGGCCTTCCGGCCAGATGCTGTCTGTTTTTTTGGCAGCATCATCATCCAGTGAATCGAGATATAAATTCTCAACCTCGGTACGGGCCCAGGGAGTGCGGCGGAGAAATTTCAGACTTGATTTTACACTGGGGTCATTCTTAAAACAGTTAATATTGATTAACTTACCCAGCTTTGCCCAGCCATATTTTGCAACCAGTGCATTAACCTGCATTTCGAGAGTAACGCCATGCAGCGGATCGTTGGATTTGTGGGCTGTCATGAATGAATATCCTGTTATTTTGCCTGAGCCGGGAAGAATACCGCAAACGCCGGAGTATGACAATTATCCCTCCGGCAGACTCATTCCGTATTACTTCAGGATCTGCATTCTTCCGTTAGTCACCTTACCTTCACTGACTAATTTTCCGGCAGTATCGAATTGTTTAACTGAGCCGGTAAGGGCACCGTTTTCCATTGTACCTTGTATATAGACCCCATTACTGGCGGAGTCGTGATAATATTTGAACGGGCCATATAACCGTCCGTCACGGACAGTTACTACTGACAAAAACCACCATTACCGTTAAAGATGGCATATTTAATTGGGGTAGTGACGTGTATCAGAGTGCCGGCGCCCATGAATATCATTTAACATAATATACGTTATGCGAACC